>CABRZK010000021.1 GCA_902475415.1 uncultured Eubacterium sp. | reverse complement strand
CGTTATCGGAGCGAGCATAGCTTCGCCTCCGGGAGTGTGTCTGAGCATCCTGCTGTTTTTGCAGGATGAGAGTTCGCGGGAGGAGGCGAAAATCAGCGGCGCAGCGCAGATAGGAAATCGTCCGTGCCTGCATGGATTTCTGGTTCCAACTTTTTCGCTTTCAACTAAAAAGAATTTTATTTGGTTTGATAAGCAGAAGTCTCCTGCTCCAGAAAATTCAGCCCATTCATGGTAATTCCCATAAGCAGTTTTCCAACCTGTTCAATGGAAAGCTTGTAATTACTGCAGACCCAGTTTTCCAGAATACCGATGACACCGTTTGCCAGATAGGCATAGGAATAATCCAGCATTGTTGTATCAGCATTTGGGTAGTTTTTCTGCCAGAAACGCATGCTGTTGTCATAGCCGAGGTACATCAGCTGGCGGATGAAGGAAGAATCCCCATGTGGTCCGATCAGTACCTGACAGAGATCACGGTTCTGGTCAATGAGATGCAGGATATCGTCAAACCAGTTGTCGTTGGTCAGCGAGACAACGATATTTTCAAACAGCTCGTTCTGAATCTGAGTCAGAAGGGCATATACATCTTCATAATAAGAATAGAAAGTACTGCGATTAATATCTGCCATTTTACAGATATCGGTCACAGTAATTTTATTCAACGGTTTTTCTTTTAATAAATCAAAAAGTGCCTGCCGAATGACAGATTTTGTGTATTTTGTGCGGCGATCAGTAGCCATTTTATATCCTCTCCTTTATAGCATTCGCACAGAACTCTGTGGGTAAAAGAGTCTGGGTGTACCTAATAATGTTCGATTCCAGTATCGTAAATTTTCACTTTGATACGTTATCAGGTGAAAATAATATACCGGAAAAATGAGCTATTTTCCCAATCAATCCGGAAATGAAGTGTTAATTATCCAACAAAATAATGGGGAAATGTGGGATAATTGACAGAAAAAATCAAATTGACGGTTGATATTTGCTTTTAGAAGATTATAATATACAAGAGTTAAAAATGCAACATGTGTTGTTAAAGGCACGGCTGTCGTGTAAGATACACATGTTATAAAATAGATATCCATTTATAGTAGTAGTAGATGTCTGTTTATGAAATAAGAAATAACTGTTTTGATACTGGTTAAGGGACATAGGAAAGGAGAGCATATCGTGGCAAGTTTATCACATACTATGCAGAGAAAAGCGTTCAGCGCAGCAATTGACGTTGCTTTAAAGAGACTGAACAAAGACAGAGAAAAAGGATTACTTCAGATTATTGATCTGGCTCAGAAATTCATGGGCGACAACTTCAAACCGGAAGCATATGAAGGTGCAAAAGCAATCGTTCAGAATCCGGATCACAAATGGATGAAATTCGTAAACACAATGCTTGACGAGTTAGATCCAAACGTAGCAAAAATGACAGCATTAAACCTTGGTTTTGAGGCTGCTTTCTATGGTACAAAGACAATCCGTAAAATGCGTGAGGTTCACCACTGCAACATTCCGTGGCTGATCCTGATGGACCCGACAAGTGCATGTAACTTAAGATGTACAGGATGTTGGGCAGCAGAGTACGGTTACAAACTGAACCTTACATACGAAGAGTTAGACAGCATCGTAACACAGGGTAAAGAGCTTGGTATCTACTTCTACATGTTCACAGGCGGAGAACCGCTGGTTCGTAAAGCAGATATCCTGAAACTCTGCAAAAAACATCATGATGTAGCATTCCACAGCTTCACAAACGGAACACTGATCGATGAGGAGTTCTGTAAAGAAGTTCAGAAATTAGGAAACCTTTCCTTCTCTCTGAGTCTGGAAGGATTTGAGGAAGCAAACGATGGTCGTCGTGGTCAGGGTATCTTCCAGAAAGTTCTCGGCGCAATGGATCTGATGAAACGTTATGGTCTGTTCTTC
The DNA here is from genome assembly GCA_902475415.1 of uncultured Eubacterium sp. Classification (GTDB taxonomy): domain Bacteria; phylum Bacillota; class Clostridia; order Lachnospirales; family Lachnospiraceae; genus Eubacterium_I. The sequence goes on along the minus strand of CABRZK010000021.1, from coordinate 13,171 downwards.
GGAACATCTGTATGTTATACAAGAAAGAATATGGATGCAGTTACATCAGATGAGTTCTTTGATCTGCTGATCGAGCACGGATGCCGCTATTCCTGGTACTTCCATTATATGCCAGTTGGAAACGAAGCTGATGTAGAGCTGATGCCGACAATGGAGCAGCGTGAGTATATCTACAAACGTATCCGTGAGGTTCGTGCATTTGAAGGTGGTAAACCGATCATGCTCATGGACTTCCAGAATGACGGTGAGTTCGTAGGTGGATGTATCGCAGGTGGACGTAACTACTTCCACATCAATGCAAACGGAGATGCTGAGCCATGTGTATTCATTCACTACTCAGGAGCAAACATCCGTGAAAATACATTACTTGAGTGTCTGCAGCAGCCATTATTCATGGCATACAGAGATAACCAGCCGTTCAACGACAATATGCTCCGTCCGTGTCCGATGCTTGAGAACCCGGAGAAACTGCAGGAGATGGTTCGTGAGACTGGTGCAAAATCTACAGATTTACAGTCTCCGGAGAGCGCAGAGCATCTTTGCGGAAAATGTGAGCCGTATGCAGCAGAGTGGAAAGAGCATGCTGACAAGATCTGGGCTGAGCATCCATTCGTAAAGAAAGGATACAAGAACTACAAGAGCGAGATCGAAGGAACTGACGCCAACTAAGGTCAAAGTTCACGCCCTGTGAAACAACAAACGAAGGAAAGACAACAGGAGGAATTGAAAGATGGACGTAAAACACGCTGCAGCAAGAAAGTCATTTGAACTGGCTTTCTCAGGAGTTTATAAATACATCAACAAAAATAAAGAAGAGAACCTGGTTAAACTGATGAACCTGGCAAACAAAATTGCAGGCAAAAACTTCCCACAGTATTTCTGGGATAATGCCAACGAAGTTCTCGGTGATCCGGAGCAGAAATGGACACAGATGATCTATGATGCTTTAGACAGACTTCATCCGAATATCGTAAAACAGCATGTATTAAACATGGGATTTGAGGCTGGTCTGACAGGTTTCAAAAAAGTAAAAGAGAACCGTGAAAAATACGGATGTAACGTGCCGTGGGTTATCCTGATGGATCCGACCAGCGCATGTAACCTGAAATGTACAGGTTGCTGGGCTGCTGAGTATGGTCATCAGCTTCAGTTAAGCAACGAGGAGCTTGACAGAATCATCACAGAAGCAAAAGAGCTTGGTATTCACTTCTTCGTACTGACAGGTGGAGAGCCGATGGTTCGTAAAAAAGATATCCTGATGCTTGCTGAGAAACACAATGACTGTGCATTCCACATCTTCACAAACGGAACACTGATCGATGAGGAGCTCTGTAAAGAAGTTCAGAGACTCGGTAACTTATCTTTCGCTTTGTCTGTAGAAGGATATGCAGAGACAAACGATGACCGTCGTGGTCAGGGTGTATTCGAGAAAGTTATGCATGCAATGGATCTGATGAAAGAGCATGGTCTTCTCTTCGGTACATCTATCTGCTACACAAGCAAAAACTACAAAGTTGTAACATCTGATGAGTTCCTTCAGATGCTGGTAGACAAGGGAGCGATCCTTTCCTGGTTCTTCCACTATATGCCGGTTGGAAAAGACGCAAGTACAGATCTGCTTCTGACACCGGAACAGCGTGAGTACATGGTTGAGCGTGTTCGTTATGTTCGTAGCAGAAAATGCCCGATCAAACTGTTTACACTGGATTTCCAGAACGATGCTGAGTTCGTAGGCGGATGTATCGCAGGCGGTAAAAACTACTTACATATCAATCCGAACGGAGATGTAGAGCCATGTGTATTCATTCACTATTCCAACATCAACATCAAAGAGCATTCTCTGCTTGAGTGCTTACAGCAGCCGCTGTTCATGCAGTATCATGACAACATGCCGTTCAACGACAACCAGCTGCGACCATGCCCGATGCTTGAGAATCCGGAGATGATCAAGAAGATGGTAGAGGCTTCCGGAGCTCATTCTACAGATATGCAGGCAGAAGAGCCGGTTGACAGCCTGATTGCAAAGACAATTCCATACGCAGAGAACTGGAAACCGGTTGCTGACAGATTATGGAAAGAGCGTCAGGAAGAAGTTGCTGATGCAAGAAAAGCCCGTTTTGAGAAATACGGCGAGTAATAGATAAAAAATGTTGTATAGAGAATCTGTGAAATTTACTGATGAAAAACAGAATACGGATATCTATATGATTTTATAGAAATAAGAAGACCGTCAGGGTTCAATTGAAAAAGTGTGCTCTGGCGGTCTTTTTATTTTATAGAAAATTCGTTAAATTTTCTGTAAAAGGAAGCGTTTTGTATGGAATACGGAGAAAAAACTGACAGATAAGAAATAAAAAAATAAGTAAAGTAGTATGTATGAAAAATGAGAAACAGGAAATACCTATAGAAAACGCACAAAAGTTACTATGTAGTTATGGCAAAAATAAACAAAAATTGGAACTAAAAATCATGAAAGTGACGAATTGCACTCAAATAAATACAATGTGCTTGCATGTTAAAGATTCGTGTACTATAATGAGTCGTAAATTGTATTTAGTTTAATACAATCCAGTATTTTATTTGGTACAATTCTAAGAAGAAGAAGGGAAGTGAACGTATGGAATTACAGATTCAGGACTTAGTTTCCTCCATTCGCAAAGATGGGATAGATGCGGCAAATGCAGAGGCAGAGATTATTATTTCAGAAGCAAAGAAAAAGGCAGAAACAATCGTAGCAGATGCAAAGGCTGAAGCGAAAAGCATTCAGGAAGCTTCAGAAAAAGAAATCAGTATTCTAAAAGAAAGCGCAGCGATCAGTGCAGAACAGGCAAAACGTGATGCGATGCTTGCATTTAAGACCGAGGTGAAAGCAGAATTTGAAAAGATTCTGGCGGTCAAAGTGAAAGAAAATCTTTCCGATGCTGCACTTGGCAAATTGATTAAAGCTGTAATTGCAGATGAAGGGGTGGAAAATTACTCCGTAGAGGTCTCAGAGGTGAGTGATTCCCTGAAGGCAGAACTTGCAGAAGAGATTAAAAATGGTCTGGAAATCAGACCGGCCAAAGGGGTTCGTGCAGGATTCCGTTTGAATGCCAAGGATGGTTCAGGATATTTCGATTGTTCCGACGAGGAAATCATGCAGATGCTGATGCCATACTTCAGAAATCTTGATTTCTAACAGGAGGTACTTATGGCTTCATATTATTATCTGATATCCAGCCTGCCGGACTTAAAGACTGATGGCGAGATGCCTTTTTCTTATGACGAATTTCTCAGCATGTGTCAGTCAAATGTAAGTGAATCAAAATATGAATATTTAAAGAACCTGACACTTTCATCGGAGGAAGGACCTCTTTTAAAAGAATGGTCGGTTTTTTATAAAAATCTGATGAGTGAACTGAACTATCAGAGAAGCATGAATCTGGGAAGAGCGTATCTGGCATCCTATGATAAAGATTCCGTGGTGGCACAGGTGGTAGGAACCGTGCTGGCAGCTAAGAATCCGCTGGAGGCAGAGAAGATCCTTCTGGATTATGAATTTGAAAATCTTGATTCCCTGGTGGGCCTGCATACTTTCGATGATGTATATCTGTTCGGGTATGCGATAAAATTAAAATTACTTGAACGTCAGAGCTGCTTTGTTCAGGCAAAAGGCAAGAAAGAATTTAAACGCCTTTTTGATCAGGTACAGCAGCGAGTATATCAGCTGTAAAAAACGTTACAGCCGGAAAATGTCTGAAGTGTATCAAATGATATAGAAAAAATGTATGAGACGCTTCTGACAACAGAGATGCAAACGTATTTCTGAAACTATATAACAGGAGAGAATTTCATGGAAACAGTAACAGGATATGTAACTGGTATCAACGGAAACCTTGCAACCGTAAGTTTTGAAGGTTCTGTGCATAAAAATGAAGTTGGTTATATCCTTGTTGACGGAAAACGTCTGAAAGGCGAAGTTATCCGTATCAACAATGGTATCGCCAGCATGCAGATCTACGAGATGTCAAACGGCATCAAAGTCGGAGATCCCGTTGAATTTACCGGCGAACTGATGAGCGTAGAACTTGGACCGGGTCTGCTCACACAGGTATTTGACGGTCTTCAGAATCCATTGCCGGATCTGGCTGAGCAGTGTGGATTCTTCCTTGAGAGAGGTGTATACCTTGATCCGATTCCGGACAGAGAATGGGAATTTACTCCTTGCGTACAGGTGGGAGATTCTGTAGAAGCAGGAGATTACATCGGTAGCGTGCCGGAAGGATTATTTACCCATGAGATCATGGTTCCTTTTACTTTAAAAGGACATGACTGGAAAGTAAAATCCATCAAAGAAAAAGGCTCTTATCATGTAAGAGCAACCATCTGTGTCATTGAAAATGGCAACGGAGAAGAAAAAGAACTGAGCATGGTTATTTCACAGCCGATCAAACAGGCCGTAAAATGCTACGAAGAGAGACTTCGTCCGGACGAACCACTGGTAACCCAGATTCGTTGTATCGATTCCTTCCTTCCGGTAGCAAAAGGCGGAACGTTCTGTGTACCGGGACCATTCGGAGCCGGTAAAACCGTGTTGCAGCATATGGAGGCAAAAAACGGTGAGGCAGATATCGTTATCGTAGCAGCCTGCGGAGAGCGTGCCGGTGAGGTAGTAGAGATCTTGAAAGAGTTCCCGGAACTGGAAGATCCGAAGACAGGCAGATCCCTGATGGAGCGAACCATTATCATCTGTAATACATCTTCCATGCCGGTAGCAGCCCGTGAGGCTTCCTGCTACACAGCAGTAACACTTGCCGAGTACTACAGACAGATGGGACTGGATGTTCTGCTTCTGGCAGATTCCACCAGCCGTTGGGCACAGGCCATGCGTGAGATGTCCGGACGTCTGGAAGAGATTCCGGGTGAGGAGGCATTCCCGGCTTACCTTGAGTCCACCATCGCATCTTTCTATGAGCGTGCAGGTAAAGTCAGACTGAAAAATGGCAATATCGCATCCGTTACCATCGGTGGTACCGTATCACCGGCAGGTGGTAACTTTGAGGAGCCGGTTACACAGGCAACCCTGAAAGTAGTCGGTGCATTCCACGGACTTTCCAGAGAGCGTTCTGATGCCCGTAAATACCCGGCCATCCATCCGATGGATTCCTGGTCAAAATATGACGGTGTTGTCGATATGGGACGCGTGGAAGAGGCACGTGCAATTCTTCACAGAGGAAATGAAATTAACCAGATGATGAAGGTAGTAGGTGAGGAAGGAACTTCAGCAGAGGACTATATCATCTACCAGAAAGGCGAATTACTCGATGCTGTATATCTTCAGCAGAACTCTTTTGATCCGATTGATGCCGCATGCTCACCGGAACGTCAGAGAGATGAATTCGATAAAATGTATGAAGCATTAATGACGTCCTATGATCTGGAAGACAAGAATGAGATCCGTGCATTCTTCAACCAGTTGAGACAGGAATTCCTTGACTGGCATGGTACTGAGTTCAAGACACCTGAGTATTATGAGCAGGGTAAGAAAATCTCAGAATTCTACCTGTCAAAAGCAGCTGAGTAGGAGGTTTTAACGTGCAGAAAGTATATACAAAAATAGAATCAATCGTCGGTAACGTAGTTACCGTCAGAGCAAAAGATGTCCGTCTCGGAGATCTGGCTCTGGTTGGTGACAGTTATGCGACTGTAATTAAACTTGATAATGACCTGGTATCCCTGCAGGTATTCGCAGGTGCTCAGGGTGTCGGAACTAACGATCCGATCCGTTTCCTTGGCAGACCGATGATGGTTTCTTTCTCTGATCATCTGCTGGGACGAGTATTTGACGGAGCAGGTGTTCCGAGAGATCATGGTCCGGCGCTGACAGAAAATATGATCCCGATTGGCGGACCGTCCTTCAATCCGGCAAAACGTATTTTACCGAAAAACATGATCCGTACCGGTATTCCGATGATCGATGTATTTAACACGCTGGTAGAAAGTCAGAAACTTCCGATTTTCTCTATCTCCGGTGAGCCATACAATGCCTTACTTTCCCGTATTGCGCTGCAGGCAGAAGTAGATGTCATCGTTCTTGGTGGTATGGGACTGAAATACGATGATTACCTGACATTCCGTGACACACTGGAAAAAGGTGGTGCCATGAGCCATACGGTTATGTTTATCCATACTGCAGCAGATCCGATCGTAGAGTGTACACTGGTACCGGATATGGCCTTGGCCGTAGCTGAGCAGTTTGCATTAAATGGTAAAAAAGTACTGGTACTTTTAACCGATATGACGAACTACGCAGATGCCCAGAAAGAGATGGCGATCACTATGGAGCAGGTTCCGTCAAACCGTGGTTATCCGGGAGACTTATACAGCTGTCTGGCATCCCGTTATGAGAAAGCCGTTGATATCGAAGGCGCAGGTTCCATCACAATCCTTGGTGTTACCACAATGCCTGGTGACGACGTTACCCATCCGGTTCCGGATAATACAGGATACATCACAGAAGGTCAGTATTATCTGAAAAACGGACACATTGAGCCATTCGGTTCCCTGTCCCGTCTGAAACAGAACGTAAACGGCAAGACCAGAGATGACCATCGTGCACTCATGGATGGTATGATCCGTCTGTACGCACAGTACAAGGAAGCTCAGGAAAAGAAATCCATGGGATTCCTGATGAGTGAATGGGATGAGAAACTCCTGAAATACGGAGAACTTTTCGAAACAAAATTAATGGACTTAAGTGTAAATATTCCACTGGAAGATGCGCTTGATCTTGGCTGGGAAATCCTGGCAGAATGCTTCGAGCCAAATGAGACCGGTTTGAAGACAAGTCTTCTGCAGGAGAGATGGCCAAACAAAGAGGCATTAAGCTAAAAGGAGCAGTTGATGGCTATCAAACTTACAAAAAATGAGCAGAAAGTGCAGAAAGACCGCCTGAAACAGTACGAGCGTTATCTTCCGACTCTGCAGCTGAAAAAACAGCAGCTGCAGTCCGTGATCATGAAGACAAAGGCAGAACTGGAACAAAAGGATGTCGAGCGTGAGCAGATGATCGGTGATCTGGATGACTGGGTTGCCGTATTCGCAGAGAACGAGATCTTTGACGAAAGCAAGAAACTGGATCATCTGGTACAGCCGGACACTGTGATCTGTAAGAATGAAAACATCGCCGGAGTGACCATCCCGTCATTCCAGGAACTGACATTCAAAGATATTGAGTACAATGTCGACGATTATCCTTTGTGGGTGGACACTGCAATTGTAAAACTCCGCGAGATCGCGCGGCTGGATGCTCTGGTATCGACACTTCGCAAGCAGGAAGAACTTCTGGAGAAAGAGCTTCGTTCTACTTCCCAGCGAGTAAACCTGTTTGAGAAAGTCAAGATTCCGGAAGCCAAAGAAAATATCCGTGTCATCGGCGTATTCCTTGGCGATCAGCAGACAGCAGCCGTTGTCCGTGGAAAGATTTCAAAGAAAAAACTTGTGGAGGCGGCAAAATGATAGAAAAGATGAAAATGGTCTGCGTCGTGTCATCCGTCTCCAGAAAAGACGAGATGCTCGAAGGACTTCGAAGTCTCGGATTGCTGCATCTGGCAGAAAAGAAAGCACCGGAACGGGCCGTATCGGAACGGTTTACAACCCTTTCCAAGACCGCATCGATGCTTGCAGACTATGCGCCGGATAAGAAATCAAAGGGCAGGGAAAAAGCCCCGGTTCTCTCCGATGCAGAGTTTGAGGATATGTATCAGAAAGTGCTGGCTGCCATAGACAGAAAATCAGCACTGGATCAGGAAATCAGTGCTGCCAATGCAGAAATCGAACGAATCAAAGCCTGGGGAGAGTTCTCACCGGCTGAGGTGAAAAAAGTAAAAGAAGCAGGATATGACCTTCATTTTTACCGCCTGGGCAAAAATGAGTATCAGATGGCTCTGGAGAATCCGGAGATTCAGATGGTTCGCCTGACATCTATTGACAAGATGCACACAGTGGCAGTCATCGGCACACTTCCGCAGACAATCCCGGCATCGGAGTTCACACTTCCGGAGAAGGGAATCGCAGATCTGAATCAGGAAATTGCGGATTGTCAGAAAGAGAATGTATCCTGTGATGAAGTATTACAGAAAGCAAGCATTTATGATGCAAGTTTTCAGAATCAGATGCTGAAAGCCCAGAATGCAGAAAATTATTCTTCTGCCAGCGAGACAGCAGAGAATGATGATGATTTTGTATGGATCTCCGGTTATCTGCCGGAAGCAGATCTGGACAAATTTAAGACTGCAGCCACAGCGAATCAGTGGGCATGGGCCATGGACGATGTAGCAGAAGATGACACAGAGATTCCGACGAAAGTAAAATACGGAAAAGTCTCCGGACTGATCCAGCCGGTATTTGATATCCTTGGTATCTTACCAGGTTACCGGGAGTCCGATATTTCCCTGTGGTTCTTCCTGTTCTTTACATTATTTTTTGCAATGATCATCGGTGATGCCGGTTATGGTGTCCTGATTTTAATCGCAACCATTGCTCTTGTGGCAAAAACAAAGAAATTCAATACCACCACTTATCTGTTACTGGTACTTTCCATTGCGACCATCGTATGGGGAGCCGTCACGGGAACGTGGTTCGGTATGGAAAAAGCAATGCAGGTACCGTTCCTGAAGGCACTGGTAATCCCGCAATTTGCAAACTATCCGGAATATTTTGGTGTATCTGCACTGACACAGCAGAATGCGATCATGAAGTTTTCCTTCACGATCGGAGCAATCCAGATGGCACTTGGAAGTCTGATTTCCATCAAAAAGAAACTGACAGAAAAGAACTTAAGCTGGGTGGCAGATCTGGGATGGCTTGTAGCCGTTATCGGCATGTATCTGTTATCACTTTATCTGGTTATCGGTCAGGCAATGAATATCAAACCGGTATTTGGTATGGTAGGAGTTGCATTTATCCTGGTGGTTCTCTTCGGAGGCATGTCACCGGATAAAACCATCGGTCAGGGATTCAAAGCAGGTCTGGGAGATGCCTTTACGGTATTCTTAAATACGATCAGCTGCTTTGGTAACGTCATGAGTTACATCCGTCTGTTTGCGGTTGGTATGGCAGGATTTGCCATTTCCCAGAGTTTCAACGGAATCGCAGCAGGTTTCCACGGACCGCTCATCATTCTTGGCGTGGTAGTCGTACTGATCGGTCACGGACTGAATATTATCATGTGTTTCCTGTCCGTCGTTGTACACGGCGTCAGACTGAACGTTCTGGAGTTTTCCGGACAGGCTGGTCTGGAGTGGACCGGAATCGCATACGAACCATTTAAAGTAAACGAAAAGATTAAAAAATAGCATCGATTGAATGATAAAAGGAGAATTATTATGAATATAGCATTTATAGGAATGGCAGCCGCACTTGGTTTATCAGCAGCAGGATCTGCATTTGGTGCAGGATTTGCCGGAATGGCATCCGTTGGAGCATGGAAAAAGTGTTACGCAAGTGGTAAAGCAGCACCGTTCATCATGATCGCATTTTCTGGTGCACCGCTGACACAGACAATTTATGGATTCCTTCTTATGAACTTTATCAAATCCGCAGTAGCAGGTGGCGCAGACGCAGGTCTTGCACTCGGTGTTGGTCTCTTTGGTGGTCTGGCTATCGGACTTTCCGGATTATTCCAGGGTAAATGTGCAGCTGCAGCAGCAGACGCATTAGGCGCAACCGGAAAAGGTACCGCGAACTACTTCATCGTAGTCGGCATCGTTGAGACAGTAGCTTTGTTTACACTGGTATTCAGCTTATTACTGTTAGGCTAAAAAGAATAAATCCCATCCGGGTGAAAAGCCGTCACGAAAGTGGCGGCTTTTCTTGTATAGAGATACAGGACTATGTTATACTTTTATTTATGAAAGAAAATGAAGAATTAAAACGGCGGGTGCTGGATCTGGCGAACCGTTGTTATCAGCAAAATATTTATACTTTTTCCGGATTTTTAAATGCGGCGGAAGTATCCGATGTATACACGATGGAACGGGAACTGGATTTTGTTCCATGGAAATTATTTGGAGGGACAGAAGGATGTGAACGTCAGATGTTGCGGTTTGGATCAGCAGACTTACTGGGATATGAGGAGGAATTTCCCATCAGCTGCGTGGTGATCCGACCGGCGGCACCGAAATTCGCAGAAGAACTGACGCATCGGGATTTCCTTGGTGCACTGATGAATCTTGGAATAGAACGTGACGTTTTGGGCGATATTATAGTCAGAGATGCCGTTGGCTATGTCTTTTGTGAGGATGCCATGGCCGCTTATCTGGCAGAACAGATCACGCAGGTACGTCACACGACCATGACCACGGAAGTGACAAAAGAATGTCCCGCGCAGGCAGCACCGCAGTTTGCAGACGAAGAATTTGTCGTCAGTTCCAATCGCTGTGATGCGGTGGTGGCCAAGGCGTACAAATTATCGCGTACCCAGAGTACAGAACTGTTCCGTTCCGGAAAAATATTTGTAAACGGCAGACAATACGACAGAAATAGTGGTATACTAAAAGACGGAGATATCATTTCTGTACGGGGATTTGGAAAATTGGTGTTCCGGGGATTTTTGCAGGAAACGAAAAAGGGAAGAATCCGTGTGGGAATTTCCCGCTATGTATAGAAGCAGAATAATTAATTTAGGAATATTTGACTATGAGTAAAGAAGAAAAAAAACAGCTGAAAGCAGAAAAGAAAAAGCAGAAGGCTGAGCAAAAAGAGCAGATAAAAGGAGCCCGGGCTGCTTATAAGGAGCAGAAAGGCGGTAAAGGCCGTGAAATAAAATGGGGCAAGCTGGACAATACAGCACACCTTTTTCCGGTTATCGCCGGTGAGGGCATGACCAATGTCTATCGTGTGGCGATCATTTTGAAAGAAGAAATTCAACAGGATCTGCTGCAGCAGGCACTGGACATGGTTTTACCCAAATTTGCAGTATTCAACTGCAGACTGCGCCAGGGCATGTTCTGGTATTATTTTGAAGAAAACGGCAAAAAATCGCCGACAGTGCATGAGGAACACACTTATCCGTGTCGCTACATTGATGAACATCGCAACCGGAGTTATCTGTTCCGGGTAACCTATTACGGATGTCGCATCAATCTGGAAGTATTTCATTCTCTGACGGATGGAAACGGTGCACTGAATTTCCTGAAGGAGCTGACTTATCAGTATCTGAGACTGTCCCATCCGGAACTGGGAGAGCAGTATGGCAACCGTCTGCACAAGCATACCTCACTGAATACCGAGGACAGTTTTTTACAGAATTACAAAAAGAGCCGATTCGAGAAATCTTATAAATCCGAAAAAGCATATATTTTAAAGGGAAGTATGTTTCCGGAAGGAAAAATGGGTATCATTCACGGACATATGCCGGTGGATGCGGTGAAAAAAGCAGCAAAAAAATACGATGCCACCATCAATGAATTTCTGGTGTCCGTATTTATCTGGGCGATTTATCAGGAATATCTGAAAGGAATGCCGTCCAAACGTCCGATCACTACCAGCGTACCGGTTAATCTGCGACCTTATTTTAATTCAGTGACGACAAAAAACTTCTTCGTTATGGTGACAGCTACCTTTCATCCAAAGGCAGAGAACCAGCCTTTTGAAGATGTCATTACAGAAGTAAAAGAATCTCTGCGAGAGCAGATCACAAAAGAACATCTGGAGGAAATTTTTTCCTATAATGTAACCGGTGAAAAGACAATGATTTTACGGACCATTCCGCTGGTGTTTAAAAAAATCGGTATGAAATATATTTATAATATGGCGGCAGGTGCCAATACAGCAACCATCACAAACCTTGGAAATATTCAGGTTGCACCGGAATACGAGGATTATGTGGATCATTTCAGTGTTATTTTATCCCGGTCAAAGGGACAGAACCTGAAAATGTGTCTGTGTTCCTATAAAGGCACGCTGACCTCCACAATTTCGTCCGTTATGAAAGAAACTAAATTGCAGAAAGCGTTTTACCGTTATCTGGTGGCGAATGATATACCGGTAACAATAGAAAGTAATGGTGTGTATTATGAATAAATGTTGGAACTGCGGAGTGGAATTTGTCGATCCGACCAGTGTATGTCCCCTCTGCAAATGTATTACAGAACAGGATGGAGAAGAGGATCTGGAGATGAAGCCCACGTATCCGTTCCATCCAGATAAAGAAATAAAAAAGATACAGCTGGCACTGAACATTTATACGCTGTCAGCCATTATTGCAGAGGTCATTCTGATTATCGTAGATTTCCATGTGGGAGACCGGATTGGATGGTCCATCCTGACCGGGGCCTGTATGGTGTATGCTTACATTACACTGAAATTTTCCATACAGAAGCATATCGGCTACCAGCTCAAGATTCTTCTGCAAACTCTGCTGGGGGTGGCCGTGATCACACTGATCGACCTGCTGACCGGATTTTCCGGCTGGTCCGTCAATTATGTATTGCCGGCAGCTTTTATTCTGGTAGATGTGGCAATCATCGTGCTGATGCTGGTAAATAGCAGGAACTGGCAGAGCTACATTCCCATGCAGCTGTTATTGATCGCACTGTGTATCATTCCATTTGTGTTACGGCATTTCGGAATTTCCAGTGACAGTATTATCTGTCTGATCGCCCTGTGCGTTTCGATTTTTGTATTCATCGGTACCATTATCATGGGAGGTCGCAGGGCAGTAGATGAGCTGTACCGCCGGTTCCATGTGTAGACAGTTGCTGCATGGCGGATAAAAAGAAATAATTACTTTTTACGTTATTGTGAAGAGTAGGAGAAGCTATAATAGTTTGCAAAAAGTGGAGCAAATCGAATCAGATTATAATTAAGTAGGAGAAATATGCATGTTACAGACTGACAACAGTATTCGCGGAAAAGTAATGCGTGAATTGATCGCAAGAGTCGCATCCGACAACTTGATAGGCAGAAAATTAAAAAGCGGCGAACTGCGCAAAAAGATGACAGAACCGGAATGGAAAGTGCCGGAATTTTACAATCTGCGCGTAATTGAAGAGAAAAATTGCCGTCTGGAATTATTAGAGTGTGATATTAAAAATGAGCGGCTGGTGCTGCTGCAGCTGCACGGAGGCGGATATATCGGTGGTATGCGTAATGCGTACCGCAGTTTTGCAGGATTATACAGTGAACTCGG
>CABRZK010000020.1 GCA_902475415.1 uncultured Eubacterium sp. | reverse complement strand
ATTCTTCATCTGTCACACCCAGCTTTTCCTTTAAAAAGTCTTTGATTTTTTCACGTGCCGCCGATAGACTCCATCCTCGCGAATCACCTGGTAAGTACTTACCGGCTTTTTTATTACCAAAAAAGTGTGCACGAACTTGATCATCCGTTTTGTCAGGATCTGTAAAAAAATTAATCCTATCTAATAACTCTTCAGGTTTTTTTGCTACAACTAATCCATCTCGCGCAGTAACAACACCCGTGGTATGCTCAGGCATAAGTTCTTGTATAGAAAACCCTTTTTCATAAGATGCTCTATTTCGTTCATTGCGAGGAATGAAAAAATAGAAAGGTTCATTAGGTTCAAGTGATGTCCATGAAATTTCACCAATCTTCAAAGAATTGAGCATGTCATACTTATCTGAACGCTTTCCAAAAAAATCAGTGTGATAAACATGTGCAATTCCTTTATTTCGTGTGCTGTTCTTAACAAAAAGATTGATAGATACCCCCTGTTGAATATCAAATACATTTTCGTCTTTTTCTCCATTAGGAGCTACTTCTTTTTTCATTACATTACCATGTAGGTCAATAATGTAAATTTCATCAAATGTATTTAGTAAATGCCATCTCATACATCTGAATGTTGGATTGTCTAAAAATGCATGATTATTGATAAAAGCGAGAATACCATTGCTACTTTTTTCAATAACTCTTTCGCCAAAACGAATAAATTTAACATAATCATCCTGCAACCAATGTTTGCGTTCACCAAAATATACTCCATTAATGTACTTGTAGTCCTCAATCATTGAAGTAATCCATTTACCACTATTTGATGAAATCCCACTATAAGGAGGATTTCCAAGTACAATATTAATTCCAGAATTTTTTTTTGCAGCATTAGCTGATACTGACTCAAAAGCAAGTGGATCTTCCCATAAAGACAATTGTGCTTCAGAATTTCCGGGCTTTTCAAGAGTGTTAGTAAGAAACACTCTCAAACGTTCATCACTATCAAATCGATACCCTGTATCTTTCAGAACCATTGCTAGTTTCATATGTGCAACGGCATATGGAGCCATCATAAGTTCAAAACCATTCAAACGTGGTAAAAGATGTTCGGGAACATAAGCATTCCATTCAGCTAGGATTGAATCCTTTGATTGGCCTTTACGAACATCACAAAAATTTTGATAAATCTGAAGTATAGTTTGACGCAGGAAAGTACCAGTTCCTGTTGCAGGATCAAGAATTTGAATTGCAGGTACTATTTCTTGATCTTCAACAGTTCTGATAAAACCATCTATTCTTCGTTTTGAATCACGATAAACTTTTATAGTTTTTGTGCCTGTAGATGCTAATCCATCCAGTACATTAAATTTATTTTTCAAGATATCATCAACAGCCCGGACAATAAAATTAACTACCGGCTGCGGTGTATAATAAACACCACGCTGAACCTTTTGAGTCTTATCATACTCAGAAAGAAATTCCTCATAGAAATGGATTACAGGGTCTTCACGTCCACCACCTGTCTGCCTGTTAAAATCAGCAATAATAGAGTCTGTCTTTGTATGAAGAAGCAAATCTATAATATTGCCTACTTCCAATTCGTCAAAAGAGAGTTTACTCTTAGAATTACTAGAACCCAAGCACTCTTGTAACAAACTTTTAAGAAAAGGATTCGTATTCGGAATACATTCTACAGCCTCTGTTGCATTAAAGTCATCTTGAGTCTTATCCATACATCTTGCTGAGAAAAGACCATAAACCACAGTTTGTGCATACATATCTGCAAACTGCTTTTCCGTCATATCATGCACAAGTGTTTCTTTAAATTTATTATACAAAAGATGTACATATCCATTTTCCGTTTCAATTCCTAATGTAGATAGAATACGATTCCGAATATTTTGAGCCTCTTCAGCCAAGCGAATAGTAAGGGTATGGGCATCCTGTATCGTCTGGCGATAACGTGTAGTAAAGGCAGAAGCCCAAGCATCATGCCATGCCTCGTCATCAGTAGGATCCTTTGGCCAAGCAAGTTTAGCAAGACGCTGTTCAAAGACTTTGATTTGAGTAAAGTCCTCAACAGCTGGTGCGCAAGATATCATCTTAATCTGAGGTAGTCCCTTTTCACTATCTTCAAAATGAGCAGCTCCAATGGTAACCTTATTCCGCTCGCCCCAAATGCAAAGAAATAACAAGTCTTTTTTGTCCCAAACTACATGATCCGCATTACGTCGTGCAGGAATCAAACCAGAAAGAATTTTTCTTAATGCAGATACTTCAAAGCGGTTGCTCTCAAAATTTACGAAAAAGATACCCCAGCGCTGGTCATCTACCAATGGTCGCAACTGTTTTAGTGATGTTATTTTTGCAAAGACCTCTTCTTTCAATCCCAGGTCTGCTGCATCGAAATCATATGTAATATCATCAATATCGTAGTAATCATCCGGGGCGATAGCCCAGCCCAACTTTTCTGAAAAATAAATCATCAATGACTCTATGTCATTTACTTTTCGCAAGTCTTGTGCCATACTGTACACCTCCTTAACAAAGTTCCATCCAGGTTACAAGTCTTGGTTTAACACCGAGTGGTACCTGTACAGAACGCATATAATTTTTCTTAATATAGTTTTCAATCGTTTTTCTAGCTTTTACAAAACCAACTTCATTAGTATGAATTTTTCTCGGTTCTTCCGGTGTACACTGAATTGCTTTCCAGATATCGTAGGTGGATTCGATTACTTTATTTGTTTCCGGATCAAGCATATACCAGCGATACCAACCATCTCCATCAGACCATGTCCCATCAGTTCGTTTCATCGGCAATTCGTAACAGAAGAAGAATCCAGTAAAGGTGGATGCTTGTTTACCAGAATACATCTTTTTAGGCATAGATGCAGCCAGATCAGGATAGTCTGGCTGCGCTGCAAGAAGTTTCTGATATGCAAGAGCCATTTCCTCATCCCAGGATGTTTCCCCTTCATACTGAGAGTTAAATTCTTTCAGAGCTTCAAAATCATCTTCTGGTGTCAGCAGTTTCTTACCCTCAATACCGAAGGTCTTAGAAATACGAAGAGTTTTCTTCGAAACCGTCTGATATAGGTTAAGAAGCTGTTCCAACTCTGTAGGAGGAAGAAAATTCCAGTAATAAGCGTTTGCCCTGTCTCCTGCCAACTCTGGATGATCAGCCAGAAGGCGTTCTTCAATCTCTACATTACGACGGCGGTCAACACGACCGATACGCTGCATAAGACGAACAGGATTCCAGTGCAATTCATAGTTGATCAGGCACGAAGCGTCCTGGAGATTTAAGCCCTCTGCCAAAACATCGGTAGCAATCAAAATTTGAATTTCATCCTTTACTTCTGTGGAGCAAGAATCATTATAATATGGGCTGAACCGAACCACCATATCATGTCGATTGCCTTTGGACTGACCATCAATTTCATATAAGCCCTCAAAGCCAGCCTTTTGCAGTTCGCGATAAATGTATTTAGCAGTAGATCGGAACTCGGTAAAAATAATGACTTTTTTCCCTTTTATGCGCTCATCCTCGGTAAGAATACGCTTCAGTTCTCGAATTTTGTCATCTTTGCTGGAGTCAAAATCCATAATATCTTCGATGAATTCAGCCAAGACCTCCATATCCAAGATAGTGTCATCCAACATGGCACGAATATCGAAATCTTCTGTATTAAGGTTATCTTCCGTTTCCCATACATAATCGGGCAAATCGTCCTCTAACTCCTCAAGAGTGGACTGCATATTGTTTTCTATAAAATTCTTTACATAATCCAAGACCTTCGCCTGATAATTGAGCGTCCGTTCTATGAGTCGTTTGTTGCCGTTCTCTTTGTAGTCATTAAGGAATGTATACAGTCTAAAATAAATTCGAATACAGGTCTCCTCAAAAGCCGCAATAGAACTTTCAAAGCGCTTCAGTAACAACTGCCGTATCAAATTTACTACCTGTTGCTGGCGACCAGATACCATCAAGTCAATTTTGGATTTATCCCCGATATAATACTCGTCCTCATAAGGAGAATATACAGCCAAAGCCAGAATAGGAAGGCTACGCCCAGATTCCTTATCTTTACGGTAAAAAGAATTTACAAAGTCATCTATCAGCTTTCCATAAGAACTGCGCAAGGAGTAATTTGCCACAATTGGAGCCTGCCGGATGGAGAACATTACCTTATCGCCCTCTGTGGCAGACAAACTCTTTTTAACATAGGCTCGGCTACGCTGTACCACAAGTGCATTTACCAATGGATCCGCACGAAAAATATCATCCGATACATCCACGGCATCGGAAACTTCGGTACCCGCCTGGCGCTTGAGATTGGCTTCCATCTTTTTGAAATGACCAGAAAGACTGTGAATTCCGAGCGGGGCAGCGGCAAAGTAGTCATCCTGTCTATGTGTAAACAATTCTATCAAATGCTGCAAATCCAAAAAGCTGTTATTGATTGGAGTAGCAGTAAGCATAAACATCTGTTTCTGACGTCCCCCCGCCATCATATCAAACAATTTACGGTAACGATTGGATGAGCGGTTACGAAAATGATGCGCCTCATCGATTATGACAATCTCCGCCTGCTCCTGAATCTGATTCATGAGGTTTTCGTTTTTCTCAAGAAGCAGATCAGTGTGGTTGATAATCTTGAAAGAATAGAAACCATCCAAGATTTCAGGAATATACTTTTTGATGGTGGTTTCCCATACAGACACTCTTGCAGCGGCAGGTACAATCAGTACAACATTCTTCCGTTCCTTTTTAACGAAGCGTTCAATGAGCATCATGCCTACAAAGGTCTTGCCAAGACCAACGCCATCGCATAAAAAGGCACCCGAATAACGATTTGCAATCTCTATGAGACCGTTATATCCGTCACGCTGATACTGGGAAAGTCCCTGGTAGATAACAGAATCATGTTGTTCCCATTCAGAAACGGTTTCCTCACGGCTCTTGAAATACTCATACATTGATCGTATATATACATCGTATGGACTGAATTCCTTTACATGGTTCTCAATAACATTGAGCACCGCCGTAGTGATATCTTCCCCCCGCTCCCAATGATCATCAAACCACTTTTGCAACTGATCTACATCATTACTCACCTGAACATTAAGTTCAATATTCTGAGTAAGTCCCGCTTTCGTAAAATTGCTAGATCCAACAAGGGCATAACCAATTGGTACATTCATTGCCTGGATAAACTGATTCCGGTATTCGTCACGAAAATATGTTATATAGGCTTTTGCGTGAAACTTATTTTTATCGTACACTCGGCATTCAATTTTGCCAGATTTCATTGCCTCCAGAATTGCAGGGACACCTATCAGGAACTCATTTTTTTCATGCTCCGTATCTATGCTATCATTGAAACGTGAAATCAGTACCTCAACAGCCTTATCAATGACATCCCTGGTATACTTGGTCATTTCATTTCCAAGAATTATACGGATTTTGTCCAGCTTTTGCCAATGTGTGTCCAGTGCAAGTAAGCCACCTATTTTCAAGTACCCGGTAGCAATATCCATCTGTTTTGATACTTTGCACCAATCAGTTAGATATTCTTTTACAGATTGCTGCTCTGTGGAATTATCCACTATGTATAAATTATTGTAAGCCATTTATGAGCCTCCTTATCGTGTATCTTATGAATTACACCACTTGCAGGGTTCGTATGTAAGACTTCTTGTTATTATATTCTGAAACCATACATTATTTTCATCTATGCCTACAGTATACCACGAAGAAATAAACCCGTCATTCATTATCATCACTCAACAATCACTTCTTTGGATCCATACTTTCAAAAAGGATATCCCACTTTAAGGCTCCCTTTCATGCAAGCACCATTTTATCTTATTCTAAATTCATCATTCGCTCCACCCTCCACCTTATATATGAATACCCATTCCAAATATTTGCTTTTACCGGATACTCTATTCTGTAAACAAATACAGTGTGATATTTAATAAAATGTAATCTACACCAATTATGTATATCCTTCATATACATGCTATTCATACTATTCACCCATTGTTCTAAAGACCATATGTCTTTATCTGACAACAACTCCATTATGAACAGTACATTATAATATTGAATG
This sequence comes from uncultured Eubacterium sp., assembly GCA_902475415.1. Lineage (GTDB taxonomy): Bacteria > Bacillota > Clostridia > Lachnospirales > Lachnospiraceae > Eubacterium_I. The sequence goes on along the minus strand of CABRZK010000020.1, from coordinate 10,130 downwards.
ACACCTACTCTCTTCCCTTCCTCTATTAACCTTTTACACAATAATCTATACTTAATGTTCATAGCGTTCCTATACCATCCCTTTAATCTATAATATTCCATCCTTATACACGTTATATATATAATTATTATATAGTACATATAATAGCCTGAAGCATATCCAGCGCTTCCGCGCCCCGAACTTCTCCAACAATAATACGATCCGGTCGCATACGCAAAGCTGTGCGAATCAGATCACGGATTCCAATCGGTGTCACTCCCTGCCCATTTGATAAACGCACTTCCATGCGTACCAGATTCTCAATTCCTTTTAACTGTAATTCCGCCGAATCTTCTATCGTCACAACTCTGTCCCTTTCCGGAATATATTCAGACAGCGCATTCAGAAATGTCGTTTTTCCAGACCCTGTACCTCCAGAAATAAAAATGTTATAACCAGCCTGAACAAGTGCAATCATCATCTGTGCTGCCTCATCTGATATTGATTTCTGTATGACCATCCGTTCCAGCGTCATAGCTTTATCAGGAAACTTTCGAATGGAAATACAGGGGCCATCCAGCGCAATCGGAGCCAGGACAATATTTACCCTGGAACCGTCTGCAAGCCTTGCATCCATAATTGGCTGTGATTCATTGATCACACGGTTCGAATTTCCTGCAATCTGCTGAATCATATCTGCCAGACGCTCTGCAGACAGTCTCCCCTTCTTCCAGCGATACAGACAGCCATATTTTTCATAAAAAATGTTTTCCGGACCATTTACCATAATTTCCGTCACTTCAGGATCATCCAGCAAATCCTGAAGAATATCCAGTTTGCGCAGCGAATTAAAAATCTGATTTTCATATGATTCCCGCTCAGCCAGAGACATCAGTCTGTTACGACTCAGTTTTCTTACCTCTGACTGGATTTTTAATCGTATTTCTTCATCCGAAATCTCCCTCGATACATCCAGAGTCTCTAAAATCTGTCTCCTCAGTTCCTGCCAGTCTTCTCTCATATGTATTTCCCTTCCCCTGTAATATCTGCATCAGCATAAATCCTGTTTCTGATTCCATCCATTCATACAACAGCTGACTTCCTGTCACATCTCCATATAATTTCTGTAGCGTAATTTCCTGTATATCCACAGCTTTATCCCCTATGCATTTCCGTATCAATTCCCTCCATTCATTCGCTGCGCATGTCTCTATCACTCCATCCTCTTTCAGGAAAAGAATCTGTCCTGCAGTGGAAAAAATCTCTTCGCATCCGCACATAATTGTTCCAAGAGCAATTACCACTGCTGCATAATTCTGATGTTGTATACACTCCAGCAGCCGTTTCACATCTGATCCATCCAGTTCATATAAAATTTGTGGATTTCCTGTCGGACATATATAATCCATTTTTTCCATTCTGCCTGTATATCCACCCAAAAATGTATTCGCATCTCTTCTCAGCGCAAGAATCAGATCACTGAGATCCTCATTTTGTTCTAAATGCAGCAATTCTGATATTCCGCTGCACTCTGTCAGATTCAGATACAATACGTTCTTTTGCTGCGACAGGATCCATGCTCCCAAAACGGCCAACGCACTCATTTGTCCAGTGCCAGTTCCCCCTGTAACGACAATAATCTCCGGCGTAATTCCATCCGTTTTTCTCCTTACGTTTCCCACATGCTGTACGCAACGGGTTACAATTTTCCGGTACAGTACTTCTCTGGTCTGATATGGATAAATGTGCGTGTCATCCTCCGCCATCTCCTCGCTGAAAATCAGGATCTTGTCCGCCTGATCTTTCAAAGCAGCTGCAAATTCTTCTGTTCCAATCACGATATTCCAATGACCATCGTTTTCCCGTTCTGTATCACATCCAGGCTGTTTCGATTGATTTATAAAACACACTGCTTCTTTATTTACAGAATCTTCCACCCATTCAGCCAGTTCCACCCGTATCCCGGATTCCATCCGTTCATTCAGATATAATGCCAGCTTCTGCATATACGTTTTATCCAGACCTCCAATTAAAATGGTATGATCCTGCACACTTTCACCCCCAGAATCAATACATATCCCAAAAGTATTGCAACAGAAAAATGAAATCGATGTCCGGAACAATTTCTTTCAGGATAGGGAATTATCTCCCTGTTTTGAATAATTATTTGAAAATAATGAATGCAATTTCGCATACTTGTGCAAAACTGCTTCTGATTCAGCAATCTGCCAAACGAGAATCCTGCTGCCAGCAGGAAAGAAATACAGATACAATAGATAACAATTCGGCCACCATTCAGACAGCCTATTACACAAAATAATTTAATATCGCCGGCGCCAAGACCATGCATACGAAACGGTATCCAGCATATACATACCGGCAACAGCACTCCTGCCAGCAATTCCAGAACTCCCGTTTCTCTTATTTGAGGAAGCCACAATAAAATCCCCACAACTAATCCACACACCATCAGCCGGTTCCTGATTTTTCCGGACGCAGTGTCCATTGCCACCGCCCACAACAGGAGTACGGCTGTTACGCTGATTCGAAATAACTCCACATGTGTTCCACCTCCTTTGTGAAACCGATTATATGTCCTTTTTTCCGGTCTGTCTACCCCCTGTTTTTTCTCCATTTTTGCTGTTGTGCATATTCACAACATTTGCAGGAAAAGTATTCCGTAAAGTGCCGCCATGCCGCTAAAACCAAGGGTTCCGTATGTCAAAATACTAAGCAGATTCACTCCGATTGCCACATCAAATCCCCTTCCTGAAAAAAACATGTTCAGGAAATGCGTACAGATAAAACAAACAACAATGCGGGCAGCAAAATTCAAGAGAATTTCCGCATTTTTCTTCAAAATTCCTATCAGGATCACCAGCATGCATACCCCTGAAATAGCCGCGATTCCATAGACCTGTTCCATCTGTTTCTCCTCACAGTTTCTTTTACTGCAATATATTATTTTTGTGAAATTTTATGCTCTTTTTTACATATATTTTTCCATACAAAAATCCCCTCACAGGAAAATTTCAGTACCCATACTGATCATTTCCCATGAGAGGATCATCGCATATCTTTTTATATATAATGTCTTATTTCAAAACAATGCACTTCCAACAGATGCATTTCCAGACTATATCCGGACACCGTTATTCAATGGTCAGCGGTTCCTGCGTCTGGCTCTCTCCCAGTCTCCATACATACAGCAGATTTTTTCCGATCACTACTCCTTTATTTGCATCGGCATACTGCACTGCAGCTGCCATATCTGAGGTCGCAAGCACTACTTTTCCCTTTGCATATACATAATACGCACTGGTTGCATTCAGATTTTTCATTTCAATCGTATTGGAAGTTTCATTCAAAATCAGTTTTGGAATCACCAGTGTCGTAGATGATGAAACCGTCTCACCTAACAGTTTCAGCACAACCTCTTTCTGCTTGGTCGCTGATGTCGTGGAAGACACACTCACCTGCTCTTTTTCCTGCATATCACGGTTCATAATAGTGTCTTCTGTTGTCTCTGTATAAACATCACCATTTTTTACTACACGGCTCAGATAAATACTTCCATCTTCAATGCGGATTCCTGTCACATAGATTCCCGGCGTTTCGTAGGTTTTCAAAATCTGATGCTCACTGCCCACCGTGTCCATGATCAGCACTTTTCCCAAAGCCAGCGTATCTGTCTGTGTATCCGTGCTGAAAATATCTGTGCGATTTCCGACGCCATAAATACAGTCACCGTCCAGAAAACCAAGCGGCCTGATCAGTTGATCTGCGTCTGCAGAAACTTCATATGTGTTATCCTTTTCCAGATCTGTCATATGCATGACAGATCCATCCTCCGTCCATGCAATATAACGTCCATCTTCTGAATTGACCAGCATCTCCGGCTTCAGATTATCAATAAACACGGATTCTTTTCTGGTGTTCAGATCAATTTTATATACCTGGTTGGAAATTGTCATATAGAATGTTCCCTGATCAGATACATACATCAGTTTTCCAATCTGCTCCTTTACAATCTCATAAGACAGTGTTGTCGGTACAAACAGCATCTCTTCCACTGTATTTGTCAGACAATCATAATGGCATACGCTGACCCCAACCTGTCCTTCATGCTCTCCGCGATTCATGTATCCATATACCACAAAATCTATGCTTCCACCTTCATCCGTCGTGCGCAGAATCCGAATATCATGCTCATTATAATTTTCCCTGATATCCATTCCTTCCTGACTGCGGAAACTGAATACCTGCGTCATTTTATTTTCAACCTGGTTATAACTCCACAGCTCTCCCTGCTGCACAAAACAGATTACATTCCCGGTTTCATTTGCCTTGAAATCCACATTGTCAGAACGGATTCCCAGATTGATCGTGTTTCCGGAAACCTGACTGCCTTCTCCACGGAAGATTTCCTCTACGGTACGTTCAAAATTAAGCAGATAAATTTTTTCTGCTCCTACACGAACCCGGTAATATTCTTCCACATTATAGTATTCAGATTCCCCATTATCGCCAACCGCAGACATGATATACTCCAGCAAAATCACCTGGTACTCATCATTCATCTCCTTGATTGACACAATTGGATCTGTCACTTCTTTTCCCTGGAAATCACCCCAGCCGGCCTGAGATAAGCTGTTGTTGATTGTCACCTTCTGCAAAGTCGTATTGTCCGCAGCTGTCGATGGTTCCATATAGGAACTGAGTTCTCCCTGACGCTCTTTGTTCATTGTAATGTCATGAAATTTTTCTACAAAATCCACACATTGACCAATCTGACTCTTACCTTCTTCGCAGATTCTCGTATAATACCGACTGGTCTGATCTCCTGCTTTTACCTGCAGAATAAACTGATATTCTGTATTATCTTCCAGCAGATTTTCAACAGATACCGTACCTGTCACAGACGCTGCATCACCTGATACCGATATATCCCCATCCTGCACAAGTCTGTCACCATTCAGACTCCGAATCTGGAACGATACCTTCTGGATTTTTTTCCCATACGGATCAATGCGCAAAGTCAGTTTTCCATTTTGAGGCAGTGGTGTGATCGTATCACGCATGGAAACTACAGACATTTCATCCACATATCCATGCATTTCGTTCATCAATTTTTCACCATTCACCACATACACCACCGGAAGCGATGCTTCTGACATATCCGTAGTCAGATCTCTGGTCTCATGATTTGTCAGCTTTGAAAAAACAACCAACGCCACACAAAATACTGCAAGTAATATTAAAAATTTCCGTATTCCTTTAAGCATCCACTGTATCCCTTTCTTTTCTCATCAGTTTCTCCAGTGTCGGAGAAATATGAAGTTCTGTCAACATATTGGACAGTGCTTCTGATTCTTTCTTTTTCCCGTTTCTGACCGCCCGGAGTAAAATATTTTTCGGCGTATGTTCCATGTCGATAAATTCCAGTACCTGCACCTGATATCCAGCCTCTTCCAGCAGATTTGCCCGGACCGCATCTGTGATCAGTGCGGACATTCTCTCTCTGATCAGCCCATACTTAAGTACCGGCTGCAGAAGCTCATTTTGAATCTGCCCGTTTACTTCATGCTGGCAGCACGGAACCGACAGAATCACTTTTGCTCCCCAGCGGACTGCTTTATCCAGTGCATAATCCGTAGCCGTATCACAGGCATGCAGTGTTACGACCATATCCACATGATCCACACCGTCATAATCTGCAATATCACCTGTCAAAAATGACAGTTTCTCATATCCGTACGCTGTAGCCAGTTTCTGACAATGTGCGATGACATCTGCTTTCAGATCCAACCCGATGATACGCACATCATAGTGTTTCAATTCATGCAGATAATAATACATGGCAAATGTCAGATAGGATTTTCCACATCCAAAATCTATAATAACAGATTCACGGTCTTTCGGAAGCTCCGGAACAATATCTTCAATAAATTCTAAGAAACGGTTCATCTGACGGAATTTGTCATATCTGGCGTGTACGATTTTACCTTCTTTCGTCTGCACACCAAGGTCATGCAGAAACGGAACCGGCACTTCCGGATCCAGAATATACTGCTTTTTCCGGTTATGTTCCAAGGATGCCGTTGGTGTCGGGCATCCTGCTTTTGATCTCCGTACCGTCCGTTTTCCTTTTTTGCTGACCAGCACCTGAATCCTCTGAACCGGATGCAACACCTCCAGCTGACGGAACCCTTCCATCCACACTTCTATTTTTTCATACACGTCCTGCTCCGTCAGATTATAGTGCTGTACCTGTTTCTGTGTATAGGCACTGGCCTGATACAATAACTGTCCTTTTAACAGCACCGGCCTTATTTCAATTTTACGGACGTCGTCTTTTTTCCTTGGGCCACTGATAATGATTTTTGCAAGCTCACGACTGACACATCCGGACAGTATTTCTTCCCATTCATTTATCATAATTTATATTTCCTTCTATACGCTCTGCGATCTGATCTTGTTTTCTGCCATTTTACCGAACTGATTTTTTACTTATTATCGAAAACAAAATCTGCTTTTTCTGTAAACAGTGATAATTATAGGGTATTTTTTCCCGTCATACAAGCCCCAGAACACGTTTGAAAAAGGATTTATTCAAACACAATCACGCATCGGCTTATTCACAAACAAGTGCTATGCAGCAATCACGCTAATACCATCTCCTGCATCGATAATGTCTGCATCTTCTCCGATACATTTCCTGCATGAGCATCACCTGAATCAGTTGAAAATATTTTTCATCCGGATTCAGCTTTCCTGATTCGTCCACATCCTTCGGATTCAGCTCCCGGTAAATATTTCGGCAGATCAGTTCCAGCATCAGGCGATCCGGATAACGGTCAAACATCATACTTCCTTCGTATTCCATCCGGTCACATTCTCGGTCCACCAGTCTTTGTATCATCTGCGCATCTCTGGGATAAAGTTCCTGCAATCTACGGCAGTCTTTCTCATACTCTGTCTCTTCATACAAGGTATTCTGCATCGGATATGTCATATAAAAAGGTATTTTTTCACGTGTATATGGATCCTGACCCATCCAGGGATATCTTTCCTGTCCAAAACTCATGGTATACACCAAACTTTCTCTCTTCTTATCACAACATATGCAAAAAAAGAAAAATCTGTGTTCCCCATTAAACACAGATTTTTCTTTCACTCTTTGCCATTATTTGCAGACTGGTTCTCATGATGCCTCTCTGCGAGGTGCACTTTCACGGATTTTTTCTGCGATAAGCAGATATTTTTCCATTACATGTGCATATCCGTTTTTACAATGCGGAACCGTACAATCCACACAGTTTTTGATTCCGTTCGGCAGATACTCGAAATTACCTCCGCATTCTTCACCTAATAGATACAACGGACAATAACAAAACAGGCAGTTAAACTCTTCTTCTGCAACTCCTTTGTGGCATGGGAAATATTCACATGCACGATTCTGAAAAAAATCAAATCCTTCTTTTTTCATAATATCCTCCTACACGGTATAATATATATTCCCACTCTTTTTTCTTCATCTCTCATTCAGGCAATCGCCTGCTTCTCTTTTCCGACTGACATTTTCTTCTGAAATACGCCGGAAAAGCTTTCTACATGATGATCCAAAATATCCATCACACTCTGTTTTTCTTCTGCTCCGTCATAAATACTGTAGAGTAGAAAAATCGGTCCGTAAAAATCCAGAACCAGCTGTCTGGCCTGCTGCCGATCCTCCGTCAGTTGTTCAAACATCGGCTCCATATAGGAAACCGGTCCCTTTGCAAGATATCTCTGATATAATTTTGCCATTTTCGGATCCCGATACTGTTCCAACGTCAGCACTCTTCGGAAACAACTTGGAAATTCCTCACTGGTCCAATATTGAAACTGTTCTTTTGTGTATTCCTTGATTTGTTCAAATGTGGCTGTCTGATCATTTGCATGTAACATTTTTTCATCTTGCTGCGGTTTGTACTCATCATTTGCCCGCTCAACGATGCTGTCCAGGATCTCCTGCTTGCTCTTGTAATGTTTATACAGAGCCGCTTTCGTCACCCCAAGTCTGGCTGCAATGTCATTCATGGATGTCCCCGTGTATCCATTTTGTGCAAAAAGCTGCAGCGCTTCTTCCAAAATTCTCTCTTTCATCGGTTTTTCTTTCATCTTGTTTCCTCCTGTTCTAAAAAAGCTTCTACAGGAATTGTATTTTGCATATAAAAAACTGCGGTAGTCTGTTGACTGCCGCAGCCGTTTTTCTGCAAAACATATACATTACACTTATGACTCCAATTCCGAAAGTCAGTAAGCACTTCCATTTAAGCAGGTCTCCTGACTCACATATCATCAGCTCCCGCACTGCCTTCTCAGGAATTCTCCCAATGACTGACTTTCGCCCCGTGCGGTGCCTCCATGTCTACAGTGGCGGTACCGTTCCGGATTCTGACCGGATTCACTATTCTTCACGCATTTCATTGCAAAATGTATGACACTTAAATGTTCTATTCAGATATCTACAGTATACAGAATTGTCTGACAAATGTCAATCAAATTGAGCAAAAAAGTTTCCGATTGGTTACCGTTTAATTGCAGTGATATCTGCCAAAAATATCTAATCTATGTTATAGTATTGCTGTTATACTGAAACAGGAGGAAAGCAGCCAATATCGCCGCCGGATTTAATGATGGAAAAAGATTTAACAAAAGGACCTATATTGAAAACACTTCTGCTGTTTGCACTTCCGATGATGCTCGGAAATCTGCTGCAGCAGATTTATAATATTACAGATACAATCATTGTCGGCAGAGTACTCGGTGCCGGTGCCCTGGCAGCCGTCGGAAGCACCTACACCCTTATGACTTTTCTGACATCGGTTATGATCGGTCTGTGCATGGGATGCGGTGCATTATTTTCCATACATTATGGTGCCGGGCGTCAAAATAGAATGAGGGAATGTATGTGGGTTTCTTTCTGGATGATCCTGTTTGTAACAATCATCATGTACCTGATCGTTTTTGCTGGTACCGATGGCATCCTGAAACTGCTGCAGACTCCGTCAGAAATTTATACACTGATGCGTATCTACTCCCGCATCATTTTTATCGGTATTGGATTTACTTTTTTATATAACTACTTTGCCTTTGTACTGAGGGCTGTTGGCAATTCTGTTTTGCCCCTCATTTTTCTGGCAGTCTCCAGCATTTTGAATATTATTCTGGATCTCTGGTTTGTACTTGGATTACAAATGGGTGTCGGAGGGGCTGCTGCTGCCACTTTGCTGGCTCAGGCTGTCGCCGGAATCGGCATTACGATTGTCGCTCTATGGAAAAATCCACAGCTTTTTCCTGCCAGAGAGCAACGTATCTTTCGCAAAACAACCTGTTCTGAGGTGGGACGCTACGCCTTTTTCACCTGTCTGCAGCAATCTGTCATGAACTTCGGCATTTTGATGATACAGGGACTCGTAAACAGTTTTGGCACAACGATTATGGCCGCCTTCGCCGCAGCCGTCAAAATTGATACCCTGGCCTATATGCCGGTGCAGGAATTTGGAAATGCATTTTCCCTTTTTATCTCACAGAATCACGGTGCAAAACGTCCGGACCGGGTGAGAGTGGGAATTCTCACCGCAGTCCGGGTGTCTGTCCTGTTCTGTATCATCATTTCATCTGTGGTATGGATCTTTGCCCATCCGCTGATGCAGATCTTTGTGGATGCAGGTGAACATGCCATCATCGCAGAAGGGGTCCGTTATCTGCACATTGAAGGTGCTTTTTACTGGGGAATCGGATGTCTGTTTCTGCTCTATGGACTGTACCGTGCCATTGAAAGACCTGCCATGTCTCTGGTTCTTACCATTGTATCTCTGGGAACCCGGGTTGCTCTGGCTTATCTGTTCGCCCCGCACACACCACTGGGTGTTAGCGCCATCTGGTGGGCTATTCCCATTGGATGGGTGCTGGCTGACCTTACCGGACTGATTTATTACCAAAAAATCGTAAAACGTAGTGACACGATATAACGTCCTTTGCACAATGATCTATTATTTTCCTGCATAAAAAATCTGTGAGCAACAAAATTGCTGCCCACAGTTTTTTGTTATATCATAAGCAAAAACGGCTTATGATCACATTCGCCGTTCGTCAATCAAGCC
>CABRZK010000019.1 GCA_902475415.1 uncultured Eubacterium sp. | reverse complement strand
GCTGTCAGATCTGGGATTGCATATTTTAAAAATTGTAGATGTAAAGCAGGGAGCAGAAGATCTGGACTATTCTTATTATGCAATTCAGGGGCTGAACGAAGATGCGGATGGATATGTATTTTTAATCCGTGGCAAAGAGTGCGCCAATATACTGGTGAAATTGCGTGAACATGGAGTCGATGAAGGAAGACGTATCTCTACCTCGTTTTCCGCTTATGGTGGTGAACTTTTTGATATTGCAGGAGATATGCTGGATGGAGTTTCCATATGGAACAAAATTGATCCTTTTTATAAGGGAAATACATGGCAAAAATTGCTAAATGCTTATGAAAAATCGACATCGAATACCGGAAGTTCGCTGCAGGTAGCCAATCCAGTGGCAGATTATTATGATGCAGCCAAAGCCATCTGTAACTGTTATGAACAATTTGGTATTACCTGCGAAAATTACGAGAGCTTTATTGATAATCCTGAAGTGGTACAGTGGTTTTATAATTCAGAACCTATGCAGGGAATTCAGAGTCTGTTTTACTGGAAGGAAGGACAGAAAATTACAGATTACCAGTTTTTTGTATTTGACGGTGAAACACCAGTGAACCGCAATGAGCAGTAAGAACGCTATAAAACTGTTTGAGAAAGCAATAGAAAAAAATATATATATCAATTTTGATATGGTTTTATGAAAATTTAAGTATTGGATTATAAAAAATTTATACTTTATAATAAAGGCAGTCATAGAGAGAACTCAAAAAACAAAGGAGGATAAAGAGAAAATGGCTGCATTAGGTATTATAGGCATTATCGTTGGTGTCGCAGTATTGATCTACGGCGCGTACAAAGGAATCAGCACGATTATTCTGGCACCGTTATGTGCATTGCTGATTGCGTTGTTTAACGGAATGAATCTGTTGACAACATTTACAGACACAATGTTACCAAGCGTATGTAACTATGTTACAGCAATGCTTGGTCCGGTATTGATGGGATGTGTTATCGCTGCATTATACAATGCAAGTGGTGCTGCATTATCCATCGCAAACGCATTATATGATTTATTTACAATCAAGGCAAGAAAACAGGCTGCAGCAGGTCAGCAGGTAGTTATGAAACCGGTTCTTGCAATTCTTACAATTTATGTAATCGGTACAGTACTTGCTTACAGTGGAATGAACCCTGTTGTATTGATGTTTATCTTATTCCCGATCGCTATGGACTTGTTTGAAAAAGCAAAAATGCCAAGAGCTATGGGCCCTGGTGTTGTTTTAGGAGCACTTGCAACTGCAGCATGCTCTATGCCGGGTACTACATCCGACCAGAACGTTATCGCTGTACAGATGCTTGGTACATCTCCGATGGCAGCAGCAGTTCCTGGATTTATCGGTGGCGCAGTTGTCCTGATCCTGAACATCGTTATGATGAACATTATCTCTAAAAAAGAAATCGCAAAAGGACACGTATACGACGTTGCACCAAACGCACCAAAACGTCCGGAAGGACAGAAAACACCGCACTGGTTACTTTCCATTATCCCGATCGCTGTTACACTGATTTGCTTTAACGGACTTGGATGGAATATTTTAGTAAGTATGATGCTCAATATCATTCTTTCCCTGATTTTCTTCTTCCCATATTACGGAAAATTCTCAGGATTAAAAGAGCTGATCAAACCGGTTGGAGAGCAGACAACAATGCTGGTTCTTCAGGTTGGTTTACTTGGAGCCATCGGTGGTGTTGTAGCAGCATCTCCGGCTTTCCCGGTACTGACAAATGGACTGTTACATATGGGCGGCCCTGCATTATTCAAAGTAGTACTTGCAATCGCATTACTGACAGGTGCTTCAGGATCCGGTCCTGCTGGTCTGTCCGCTACCTTACCTTACATGTCCGAGACATTTGCAAGCATGGGTATCAATATGAGTGCTCTGCACCGTGTATCTGTATTTGCATCCCAGACATTGGATACATTACCGACAAACCCTGGATTTATCATTGCAACAGGAATTGCAGAAGTTGAGATCAAAGATTCTTACAAATATGTATTTATCACAACCGTATTAAATACAACGATCACAGCACTTATCGTTGCACTGATCCTGACAATTTGCCCGGGTCTGGCATAAGTAAGAAATTCATTCTAAAACCATAAAATTAATAAAACGTCAGTTCCGACTAAGGTCGGTGCTGGCGTTTTTTGTTTTACCGGAAATTTTTCCCAAATTTCCGGTAAAACAAAAGCACTTCGTGCAGATGATGTGCACTCGTACGAGAAGAAATTTTTGCTACGCAAACGTACTCGGCGCAGACAAGAAAGCTGCACTATTGATAGCTTTCGATGTGAGGGGGGGGTGAAAGCACACTTTCTTGTATACTGGTCTATGAAAAGGATTCCAAAGACTTCTATCAGCCGGAATATAAATTTCAGGTCATTGTAAATGGAAGCGAGGACAGTGTTTTGATTCCGGCGGTGAAGCTAAAATAAAATCTCTGTTCAAAATGTGTAAAAATAAAAAGCATGTCACCTGAAAAGAACATATGCATGTGACATGCTTTTGGGTATATAGGGTTATATGGAAATAAAAGGTTTTTACTGGATTTAAATACAAGATAATTTTATAGTATGTATCAAATAATTTCAGTGATCAAATCGTTATACAAGACACCGCAGAACAGAAAGTCCACCATTGGAGTCTGTCATATAGATATATCCACGGTCGTCTACCAGTACATCTTCACAGCGGGCAATAATTTGTCCGTCATTCATCATTTTTGGAATTGGCCATGCATCTTTTTTCGGATCAGCAGGAATATAATATGCAATTTCACGAAGATTAAATACATCGGATGTATCATATACACGGATTCCACCATTGAAGCAGGTAAGATATTGTCGATCCGGGCGATCCTCATAATGCGGTTGTCCCTGTGGCTGATGGAAATTGTGAAGTCCCGGGCGTCCACCTTTTTCGATATAATTTCTGAATGGTGCATCTTCCGGAACAGAATACGGTGGAAACATGGATACCAGAGTTGGATGTGTTTTGTCAGAAATATCCGGAAATTGATATTTGAATGTCTTTTGCTGATTTAGAACCTTTGCGGAAAGAGGCAGAGAACGGAAAGCTGGATGTGATTTTTACAATCAGAGATTCAGTGAGATATGCAAATTTTGAAACGGTAAAACTGGAAGAAATGAGCAGAGTACTTTTTTACACAGAGCAATTGTTTGAAAACAGCAAGAAACAATTAACCGAAAAAAAGAATGTTCGTGTGAATCAGCCGGAAGGGGAACACCTGGCAGAAGTTAAATATAAGAAAAACAGAAGTGTGCAGGATTTTCGTGACACAATCTTCTTTACCGTAGCAGACGGAACATATGATTCCAGAGAACTTGTGCAGGAATACCTGAAATTTTATGGTTTTGCACCGAAGGTACAGCTGGTGCCAAAAATAGAAGAAGCTGTGGCACGCACTTATGGCGGGATGGGAGCAATGATTATTGACGAATGGTCGAGAGAAATGAAAAATACTTTTTTGCAGCACATTATTTTAGATTCCTGTAATGAAGCTGTTTTGGCATGGAGAAACGAAAATAAAAATAAAGTAGTCGATTATTTCCTACAGGAAATACGGAACCTTTTGTGCACCAGATAATAGCGAAATTAGGGACATAAAACCGCAATGTTATTCGAGGTATAAGCCTTTATTATGTCCAGATAGTAAATCAGCTGAATGCACAATACAGCGTAGCCAGGTACCAATACAAATAAACGAACGGTGTTAGTGTAAATACGAAGTTTATCTTTTTTGACAAAGGGCATCAGTACAGATAATACAATGATGACCGCTGAGAGAATATATGGGACAAATATGAGATTATCAAAGGTGTGATATCCTGGCGTCGGATATTTATCTCTGACATAACCAATCCAATAGCAGAGACAGCAGAACAATAAAAGGTAAATTACGGTTAAAATGTTGGTAATCTGCTTTAGTTTTTTTGAAAATGTCCAGTTCATTCGTACATCCTCCCTATATTTGTGAAGCATTGAAAAGTGAAAGTTCGTGTAACAACATACTTCTGTTAAAAATAAAAGATATATTTGACTTTTCCTGTTTCTGCAATCCGATATATTCTGCTGTTCGTATCTTCTTATCTTCATATATGAAATTTTACCCCAGAGATGTCATACAAATCAACTTAATAAATCTTACATTTTCTTAAATCCGACAGACAAAAATCATTTTTCTATTGTTTTATGTTACGATGTATATACGAAAAACGTGTGGGGAAAAAATAAATTTGATGAAGTGGGGGTAAAAATGCAACATAACATATTGATTGTAGAAGATGATCACGATCTCAGAGAAAATATCTGCAGTATTTTACAAAATGAAGGGTTTGATGTGACAGAGGCAGCAGATGGAATACAGGCTCTGGAAAAGCTGGATACATCCATATCCCTGGTAATTCTTGATATTATGATGCCTAGAATTTCCGGTATTGAGACATGCCAGCAGATACGCAGGTTCTCCTATGTACCGATTCTGTTTCTGACGGCAAAATCCTCAGAAAGTGATAAAGTACATGGGTTTTATGCAGGGGGAGACGATTATTTAACCAAACCGTTTTCCTATGTGGAACTGATTGCACGGGTAAGGGCTTTGCTACGGCGAAATGAATATTACAAAGAGAATAAAACATATGAGGAAGCGAACGGAACCGGGGAAGAAGCTACAGAGAAATAATATTACTTTAAAAGTAAATCTACATCAGGTAATTGTGCGGGGAGAAGTAGTTGAATTAACAGATACGGAATTTGAACTGTTATATTTATTTTTAAAACATCCAACAAAAATATTTTCCATTCAAAATTTAAAGGAAAAATAGTGCTTGCTCTGTAACGAAAGCTTATAAAATGCTATTAATGAACAGAAAGATATTCATAATAAAAGAGATAAAGTCAATTGTTCTGGATTAGCAGATATTGTTAGTTTGGCAAATAAAGAAATCGTATTGGATTTATGAGCGTACATTTTTACAGGAAGGAGGGGAAACGCAGATGCAGGATATGGATGCGGTGTACCGTCAGCATGCACAGACAGTGTTGAAATATCTGATGTCATTGACCCGTGATGCGGATCTGGCAGAAGAACTGACCCAGGAAACGTTTTATCAGGCGGTACGGAGCATCGACCGTTTTGATGAAAGCTGCAAGATTACGACCTGGTTGTGTGCCATTGCAAAAAATCAGTATTTAGCCTATGTAAAAAAACATGCGCGCATGCAATATGAACCGAACGTAGATGGACTGTATGACGGAGCGATAATCTTGAAAACCGCAGAGTCTGCAGAAGCGGAAGTCATTCGGCAGACCGGGCAGATGGAATTGCTGAAGAAGCTGCATGCGTTTCCGGAACCGGGCAGAGAGGTGCTGTACCTGAGACTGTTCGGAAACTTGTCTTTTCGGGAAATTGGTGAAGTGATGGGAAAATCGGAGAACTGGGCGCGGGTGACTTTTTTTCGGGCACGCACGAATCTGAGGAAGGAGTTGGAAAAAGATGAAAAATGATCTGACATGCGAAGTAGTGCAGGATCTGCTTCCATCTTATGTGGATGGGCTGACAAGTGATGTGAGTAATCAGGCAGTGGAACAGCATTTAAAAATATGTGAAAGTTGCCAAAAATTATATAGTGAAATGAGAGAACCAATGAACGGTGAGGATATGTCTGAAATCAATGATGGACAGAAGGCAGATGCCAAAAGATTATCAGAAATAGATTATCTGAAAAAAATCCGAAAGACAAATCGGATGCGGATTCTGACAGCGGTGCTGCTGGTTGTAATTGTGGTTGGTGTTGGAATCTGGTGCAAGGCATATGTCATTGGCCAGAAGGTAGAGCAGACAGAGTTTGTTTATGCGGATGTGGTAGTTGATGGACAGAAGGTATCTTTGCAGGGCATGTTGCTTGATACATCAAAAGGTGTGGCAGATGTGGCCTTTCAGGAGCAGGATGGTATTGTGACAGTGTCTTTGCGGGAAACGAAAAAGTCATCCTTTCATACCAATGAGTTCCAGGCGGATTATGACAGTACTGGTGAGGTAAAACAGGTTGTTCTGGAAAACAGGATTTTGTGGGATGATGGAATATCGATTGATGGAACGATTTCGAATCTATATCAAAGCAAAAATCCATATGTGGGAGATATTTCAGCGGATGGAAGAGCTGTGCAGGCTGCCAGAGCGGTACTTGGAATCAATGATGGTTCGTTACTTTGCGATGGTACACAGCTGCAGACTGCGGAAGAACCTTATGGCTGGACGTTTTTAAATGTACAGATTTCTTCTTCTGACAATGTGGAGCGGTTGCAGCAGGAGATGAAACAGTTGGGTTGTCTGTTAATAGCGGTGACGGACAATCTGGGATATGTCAGCTTTGATTATAACGTGGATGGAGCAGAAAATGCGGATCAAAATACGACATTGACTGTGACAGAAGCGGATGCAGATGTCCTGGCGGGACAGTCGGTAAAAGCAATGGCACAGACACCGGCAGGACTGCAGAAATTAGCAGAACTGATCAAATAGTTTGTATAAGGTGATTTATATTGAAATTAACAAGAGCGAAATGATCTTTGACGATCACTTCGCTCTTGTTTTATAGATGTGTATTAGTGTGAATTAAAAAGTTACTCTTACAGTGTATCTTTCTCCTCAGCATATAAGGTTGGAAGAATTGCTGCCAGGTTTGTAAACTCTTTGATGTTATGTGCGAATAATCCCTGTGGTACGAATGGTGGGATGGATACGCCTTCCGGAATTGCTTTTACGATGCTTCCGTCTTCTTCTTTGCGATATCCGATCCAGAAACGGGACTCAAATAATACACCGTCTTTGTATGGATGCCATTTGTGAGTCATAGCGGCTGCACAGCTGCTTTCACCGATTGCACATACAAGAGATTCACAGTTTTCAGTTCCAATAATGCTCTCATCATATCCCATATCTTTTGGTCTCTTGAAGCAGAGTTTTAAGAATTCAGGTCCTGGTCCAACATCCTCCATGATGTAGTGATCAACGCCCCATGTTTTCTGGTTCATTGGTACGCTTGGATCTACCACATAAGATGCCGGATATGCTCTTGCAAAATAGTGATCTTCCGGATCCCAGATTTTGTAACGCAGATCTGATCCTACAGAATGCCAAGGGAACCACCAGTCAAGCATTTCGCCTGTAACACCCGGCATGTAAGTAGTATTACATACAAGACCTGTTCCGTCTGCAGCTACACCGTAGCCAATGTTTGCATACTCTCCGTCCTCGCCTTTTAAGAATTTATTTCTTTCCTCAAATGGAATACATTTCTCCGGGGCAATCGGACCACCCTGTAAAACAGCGATTTTCTCTGCCGGAACCGGAGCTAAATCCTGCTCGAAATATTTGTAGTAAGAAAGTTTTTTCTCTTCTGCAGAAACTCCAACTTTAACACCTGGTGTGCTCATATTAAAATCCTCCTCCATAATAGGTAAGGTTCGTTGTGAACCTTCGTGTATTTGATAGTTCTATTTTAACTTAAAGTAAAAAGAAAAGACAGTATTTTATTGGATATAAGTATAACTTTTATGTTATAGAATATTGTGATATAGTTAAGTATAACTTTACGGGGACTTCCTTAATTTGATTCAAATATGGTATATATAGTGTATGACAGGGAACAAAAGGAGAAGCATATGACCACAAAATCATTAGAATATTTTCTTGTAGTTGTAAAACATTTAAATATATCCAAAGCTGCCAGAGAACTTTTTATCAGTCAGCCGGCTTTGAGCAAGCAGATCAGTCAGCTGGAAGCAGAACTGGGAGTCAGCCTGTTTGACCGGACGAAACATTCTCTGAAACTGACGAATGCGGGGGAAGTATTGTTATCTGAAACGAATGAATTGTTTAAAAAGCAGGATGAACTGGTGCAGCGAGTGCGGGCGGCAGGAAATGTGTCGGACAATGTACTGCGGTTGTGTCATATGCCTGGGGCATTGAATTATCATGTATCGGATGTGCTGGCGCAGTTTCAGAGCGAGTATCCGGAAATTGATCTGAACCTGATCGGAAGTTTGCCGAGCCAGATATTTTCGAATCTGCTGAATGAGAAAATTGACGCCGGTGTGATTCTGGCCACGACAACGACCTGTCCGGAACCATTGAAAATGCAGACATTACATGAGGCGCAGCTGTCTCTGGCAGTGCCAAAGGGTCATAAATATGCGGATTATAGAGAAATTTCTTTTCATGATATATCGGATGAGACACTTTTGTATCTGAGTGAACAGGAAGCACCAGTGCAGCATGCGCTATTGCCGTTTTTCCTGCATGGAAATCACCGGGATTATAATAACAAGATTGAGTATCTGCCAAATATGGAGACGGTGGTTTCGCTGGTGCGGGCCAACCGTGGCGTAGCGTTTATTGCCCGGGACTATTGTGCGGCGTCGCTGAAAAATATTATTTTAATTCCGATTACAGACGCCATGCCGATTTCTCTGAATCTGGTGTATAACCCGAAACACATATCCGGACAGCTGAAAAAGCTGCGGAAACTGATGGGGGAATTGTCATGACGATTACGAAAGATCTTTTATTATATTTTATATAAAAAGTTAATAATGATCCGATAGAATATAAAAATTCAATTATGACATTTTGGCATATTGGAGATACAACTTGGCGCAAATCATTAAAAAATAAAAAAACTTTACAGTCGTGAATAAAAAATATATGATGTGCATAGAAATAAACAGAAAGACTTTGAGGTGAAAAATGCGTCGTCATGCGCCACATGCTTTCAGCAATGGGCAAAAGGGATGTTGGGAGTGACGCTCCAACCAAAGTTTTTCTGTTTTTTATTTGTACTTTTATTCGATAGGATGAGATATGCTATCGAATAAAACGCCTCTCCCGAAAGAATGAGAAAAGTCGGGAGAGGCAGCAGGAGTAAAAGATGCCTTTGTATAAGAGATAGGAATATCCTATTTGATTGTGCAAAATGAAGGCATCTTTTTTATGTTACAGGAAATTCTTCAAAATTTCCTGTAACATAAAAGCACTTCGTGCAAACGATGCGCAGCTTCGCGTGCGGAACAAAAGCTGCGTCTTATAAAATTTTTAGCGCGAGAGTGCGTGATAACGCACTTTTGTTCTTTTAGCAGAAATCCGGATAAGCATATGTCTGAAAACAGACCCGGATTTCGCATCAGAACTCAGCATTGAGTTCTGAATTATATATATCTGAAAATGATATATAGCATACATACTGCAATTACGATCAATGTTGCCGGAATGGAGTATTTGCAATACTGTTTCCAGGAAATATGATGACCGTTTTTGGCTGCAACGGCGATGCCGACCACATTGGCGGATGCACCAATCGGAGTTGCACTTCCACCGATATCGGTACCAAGTGCAAGGGTCCATGCCAGAACGGATAAATCTGCTCCGGATGCCGCTGCAAGGCTCTTGATGATCGGAATCATCGTAGCGGAAAATGGAATATTGTCGATGATGGCACTGGCCACCGCAGAAACCCAGATAATAATGATGACGATAAAGGTTACATTTCCACCACTGATCATATGGATAAAGTTTGCAATCAATTCCAGAATGCCTGTTTCTTCCAGACCGCCAACGACTACAAATAATCCGGTAAAGAATACCAGTGTCGGATAATCCACACGGCGGAATATATGTTTTGCATTTTTGCCGGCGGTTGCACAGGTTGCCACTGCGGCAATGATACCGATGGTGGACACAGTTAATCCCGTCTGTCCGTGGGTTACCAGCAGTACAACGGCACACAGAAAAATGACACAGCTAATGATAAAGGAACGCTTATTGCTAATAGCACTGCTAGGTGATGGCATTTTTGCAATTTCTTCTTCTGACAGGTTGTTGGTGCTCAGCTTTTTGCGGAAGCACATGTAAAAGAAGAAAATCATCAGAACCAGACAGCCGATTGCAATGATACCGGTATTGAACAGAAAGTCTGTAAACGTATAATGCAAAGCCGTTCCGATAATAATGTTTGGTGGGTCTCCGCACATGGTGGAAGAACCACCCAGGTTTGAACAGAAAATTTCGGCGATAATAACCGGAATCGGGTCAAACTGCAATAATTTACTTTGCGTGATCGTAATCGCGGCAAGAAATAAAATTACCGTAATGCTGTCAATAAACATAGACAGTACAAAAGCCAGAATCATAAACATGATAAAGATTTTGGTTGTATTGTATTTGACTGCCCGTGCAATGGTGAGACAAAGCCAGTTGAAAAATCCGGAAATAGCCATGCCTTCTACCATGATCATCATACCAAGGATAAAAATGATGGTCTGCCAGTTGATTCCTTTGGTGCTTTCCGTGGCTTCCGCCCCTGCCCGCCAGAAATCGACAGATGTAAATGATTGAAAGTTCAGTGTCTCAAGAAGTGCAGTGGAACTGTGCATACAGACACCAAACACGAGAATGATCGTTGCCACACTACAGAGTGTCGTAGCGATATGCCGTGGTATCTTTTCCGTGATGATCAATGCGAACATGATCAGGAAAATGATAACGGCTGTGATTTGTGCTGCCATAAATACCTCCTATATAGTTGAAAAAAGCCCCTATTTCCATTATGGAGCAAAATGTTTTTGACGTCAATTATAGGTAATAATTTAACAAACTAAAGTATCACATCTTTTTTTCACACCATTCAGAACGGCAGTTGTCAGAACAAAATTACAAAGCGTATGTTTTACCATTCTTATGGTGGCGGTCATGGTCTATGGAATGGTATGTTACAACATTGCGATTGCACAGGGAGGAATGAATAATCAGATTTTTATGCTGGCCCATTTATAAGATTCGTTTTTCGTAAAATATGCAAAATTACTGAAAAAACGGGTAAAAAAGTGCATACAGGGGAAATAATCTGTTAAATATCAAAAAGTCAATCGTGATTTTGCTGAAAAAATGTTTTTGTTGAAAAACAATTTAGGAAAAATTGCCGATTGCAAAATCTGGAAATTGTATTAAGATAAGTACACGAAAAGACCAAAGGGGGGAAATGGGTTTTGAAAGCAACCTGGCGGTCTTTTATTTTCTCCAATATAATGGTAGTACCAATTTGAGAGGATTGTATCAATTAGCTCGGAATGATTGGAAAAACATTTTGACGGAGAAAATAGAACATGTAGGAACAGAATTTTAGCTATAGAGTTTTATGGATGCAGGAATTCTGGGAGTACACCAATAACAAAATGGAGAGAAAAGAAGGAGGTGACCGCTACGAACGGACTGGTAGATGAGTTGATCGACCAATTGAGTGTCAAGACGGTGTTCACGATACCCATTTTTGGTGGAATCAAAATCGCAGAATCAGTTGTCGTTATGTGGATCATTATGGCAGTTGTCATAGTGGCATCTATTTTCCTGACGCGAAACTTAAGTGTGGAGCATCCGGGAAAGAGGCAGTTGTTTCTGGAAGTGTGTATCGGAAAATTCTATGGATTTTTCGAAGGACTGCTCGGAGAGGAAGGAAAATGTTATATTCCTTATCTGATGAGCGTCGGTCTGTTTATCGGTATTGCAAATGTAATTGGCTTATTTGGATTTAAGCCTCCGACAAAGGACCTGAACTGTACGATCGCTCTGGCGTTGATGAGTATCATACTGGTAGAAGCTGCCGGTATACGGGCGAAAGGTGTGAAGAAGTGGGCGAAAGGATTTACACAGCCTGTCGCGATTATTACACCGATCAACATTCTGGAGATTTTCATCCGGCCGTTTTCATTATGTCTGCGACTGTTTGGAAACGTACTCGGCGCATTTGTTATTATGGAGCTGATCAAGGCGGTTGTGCCGATGGTTGTACCATTGGTATTCAGTTTTTATTTTGATATTTTTGATGGACTGATTCAGGCATATGTATTTGTGTTCCTGACATCGTTATACATCAAAGAAGCTATTGAATTACAGGCGGAATAACATGCAGAAACAGGTGGCATGAGACCTGTTAAAAGAAAACATAACAGAAAGTCCTGTCAGAAGCATACAGAAATTGAGAGACAGAAGAAAAAGACAGGCGAAATTCAGAAGTGAGAAAAGGAGATAATTATTATGATGATCGCACTCGGAGCTGGTATCGCAGCATTAGCAGGAATTGGAGCAGGTGTAGGTATTGGTATCGCAACTGGTAAGGCAGTAGACGCTGTAGCAAGACAGCCGGAAGCAGACAGCAAGATCAGCAAGAACTTATTACTTGGTTGTGCACTGGCAGAGGCAACTGCTATCTATGGTATGGTTGTCGCTATTCTGATCATTTTCCTTTGCAAGTAAGAAACAAATACGTGCAGAATTTGTTTTTAGAAGGAGGATTTCAGGATGCTGAGAATTGATTCAAACCTTATCTGGATCATTGTGAACCTGTTGATCTTCTATTTCCTGATCAGAAAGTTTCTGTTCAAGCCGGTTTTGAATATCATCGAAAAAAGAAAAAAGATGGTGGCTGAACAGTTTGAAAAAGCAGATACGGCAAATGCGCAGGCGCAGGAGTTGAAAACTCAGTACGAGGCATCTTTGCAGGGAGCCAAAGAAGAGGCAATCCAGATTGTGGCAGATGCCAGAGAACGGGCGGATGCGCAGTACAAGCAGATTGTTTCCGATGCAGAGAAACAGTCCCAGTACCTGCTTGAGAAGACCAATCAGGATATGGAAAAAGAACGTGACAGAGCACTTCAGGGTGTACAGAAAGAAATCGGTACTCTGGCTATGGCTGCAGCGATCAAGATTATCGGAGAAAATAGCAGCAAAGTCACGGATGAACAGCTTTACAATGAGTTTTTAAGTAAAACGGGTGACAAACATGACAGCAACAACTGCTAAATATGTAAAAGTTTTGTGGGAGCTGAATGCTTCTATCGACGGGCTGGAAGCCGCTGCAGTAATTTACAGAGAAAGTCCTGAATTGCAGCGGGTTCTGACAGACCCAAGTGTTTACAGAGAGGAAAAACATGCGGTGATCGATCGCATTTTCCCAGAGAAAAAATTACAGAATTTTATGAAAATCCTCTGTGATTATTCCGATGTGGAATATCTGGAGGAGATTGTCAGCGAGTACAAATTATATGCCAATGAGCATCAGTCTGTGGTAAATGCCACATTACGTTATGTAACTGCACCGGATGAGAAACAGCTGGAAGGCATTAAAAATTTCCTGATTGAGGAGTTTGATGCACATCAGGTTGAACTGGAGATGATCCGGGACGAGCGTCTGGTGGGAGGCTTTGTTCTCTCTGCAAACGGACGTGAGTGGGACTGGAGCATCAGCGGACGTATCCGCGGCATGCAGGAGCAGTTACAGCTCAGTAAATAAAGGAAAAAGAAAGAGGTGATCGGACAATGAGCGCTATCAGTTCGCAGGATATCATTTCCATCCTGAAGGAAGAAATCGAAAATTACGATTTCGAAGCGAAGGATCGGGAAGTTGGTCATGTCATCTGGGTCGGTGACGGAATCGCCACTGTATACGGAATTGACCAGGCCATGTATGGTGAGATCGTTGTCTTTGAGAACGGCGTGAAAGGTATGGTACAGGATGTCAGAAGAAATGAGATCGGTGTCATTCTGTTTGGCCGTGATACAGGAATTAAAGAGGGAACGAAAGTAACCAGAACCAAAAAGAAAGCCGGAATTCCGGTTGGAGATAAATTTGTCGGAAGAATCATCAATGCTCTGGGAGCACCAATTGACGGAGCCGGAGAGATTGAAGAAGATGATTATCGTCCGATTGAAAATGAAGCACCGGGTATCGTTGATCGTAAGTCTGTCAGTGAACCGCTGGAGACAGGAATCCTTTCCATCGATTCCATGTTCCCAATCGGTCGCGGACAGAGAGAGCTGATCATCGGTGACCGTCAGACGGGTAAGACATCCATTGCAACCGATGCAATGATCAACCAGAAAGGCAAAGATGTCATTTGTATTTACGTTGCAATCGGACAGAAAGCGTCCACAATTGCAAAAATCGTATCTACATTGCAAAAACACGGTGCCATGGATTATTCCATCATCGTTGCGGCAACAGCCAGTGATCCGGCACCGTTGCAGTACATTGCACCATACGCAGGAACAGCCATGGCAGAGTATTTTATGTATCAGGGAAAAGATGTCCTGATTGTTTACGATGATCTGTCCAAACATGCGGTAGCATACCGTGCATTATCTCTGTTGCTTGAGCGTTCTCCGGGGCGTGAGGCTTATCCGGGTGATGTCTTCTATCTGCATTCCAGACTTCTGGAGCGTTCCAGTCGTCTGAGTGACAAATTAGGCGGCGGTTCTATTACAGCCCTGCCGATCATTGAGACACAGGCCGGTGACGTATCTGCCTACATTCCGACCAACGTTATTTCTATCACAGATGGTCAGATCTTTCTGGAGAGCAACTTATTCTTCTCCGGTATGAGACCGGCGGTCAACGTAGGTCTGTCTGTATCCCGTGTCGGTGGTGCAGCTCAGACAAAAGCGATGAAGAAAGCAGCCGGAAGTATCCGTATCGATCTGGCTCAGTATCGTGAGATGGAAGTATTTACCCAGTTCAGTTCTGATCTGGATGATGATACAAAAGAGCAGTTACAGTATGGAAAAGGCCTGATGGAGCTGCTGAAACAGCCACTTTGTCAGCCGCTTAGTATGGCAGAGCAGGTTATCACACTGTGGACAGCTACACACAAGATTTTCCTGAATGTGGATGTAAAGAAAATCAAAGAGACCCAGAAGGGTATGCTGGAATATTTCCACAATGCGCATCCGGAGATCATCGATGAGCTGAATGAGAAAAAAGCTTTATCTGATGAACTTGGAGATAAGATCCTCGCAGCTGCAAAAGAATATGTAACTGTTTAGAGCCAGGCAGATTTACAGGGAAGCCACATCGAGACGAAGTAAAGCGGAGTCAGGATGGTTCTAAATAGTTAGGATATAAAGCAGCAGAAAGGAGAATATCATGGCAAGTGCAAGAGAGATACAGAGCAGAATGCAGAGTATCAAAGATACGATGAAAATCACCAGTGCCATGTACATGATTTCTTCGTCCAAAATGCAGAAAGCCAAGAAGAGTCTGGCAGATACAGAGCCGTTCTTTTTTGCCCAGCAGAATGCAGTTGCACGATTTATGCAGTCTGTTCCGGATACGAAAAATATCTTTTTCGGAAGAGATATTCCGGAGGATCAGAAAAAACGTGGTTATGTGGTAATCACTGCCGACAAGGGTCTGGCAGGAGCTTACAACCACAATGTTCTGAAACTTGCAACGGAGCAGCTGGAAAAAGGCGGGCAGAACAAGGTATTTGTCGTAGGTGAGCTTGGCCGGCAGTATTTTATGAAAAAAGATGTAAATATCGACGGAGAATTCAGTTATACCGTACAGAATCCAACCCTCTACAGGGCGCGACATATCGGATTGCAGCTGATTGACGCATATGTACGTGAGGAACTGGATGAGGTTTACATTATTTATACAAAAATGATTAATGCATTCAAGATGGAAGCAGATATGTTCAAACTTCTTCCTCTGCAGAGAGAAGAGTATACACATAAAAACCTGAAGGGATACAGTGATGAGATGACTTTTCACCCATCTGTAGAATCCGTTCTGGACAGTCTGATTCCAAATGTAGTGTGTGGATTTGTATATGGTGCTCTGGTAGAGTCTTATGCCAGCGAGCACAATTCCAGAATGATGGCGATGCAGACTGCCACAGACAGTGCAAAGCAGATGCTTCATGATCTGGAAATCGAATACAATCGTGTGCGTCAGGCTGCGATCACCCAGGAGATCACTGAGGTCATTGCAGGTGCCAAGGCGCAGAAGAGCAAGAAAAAATAAGAGAGGTGAAGCGATATGAATAAAGGAAAAATCGTTCAGGTCATGGGACCTGTTGTCGACGTAGAATTTTCCGACCATAACCTTCCATGCATCAAAGATGCACTCGAAGTTGATAATAATGGGAAAAAATGTGTCATGGAAGTGGCACAGCATATTGGAAATGATACCGTAAGATGTATCATGCTTGCTTCCAGTGAAGGGCTTCATCGTGATATGGAAGTAACAGCAACCGGTGCAGGTATCACTGTTCCGGTAGGAAAAGCAACACTTGGACGACTGTTCAACGTACTTGGAGAGGCGATTGATGATGGAGCGCCGGTAGAGGCAAAAGAAAACTGGTGTATCCACAGAGAACCACCTTCTTTCGAAGATCAGAGCCCGGTGGTAGAAGTTCTGGAGACTGGTATCAAAGTAATTGACCTTTTAGCACCATATTCAAAAGGTGGTAAGATCGGTCTGTTCGGTGGTGCCGGTGTAGGTAAAACCGTTCTTATTCA
>CABRZK010000018.1 GCA_902475415.1 uncultured Eubacterium sp. | reverse complement strand
GATAAACCACCGTCTCTGTCGGCAGCTCTTTTGCAGAAATCTCAATCTCCGGTAACTGCCTGTCAACCGCTTCCTGCATCCATTTTTCCTGTTTTTCTGCCAGTTTTTCCTGATCTGCCTGCAATTCTTCTAGTCTTTCCTGCAATGGCGCAATATGTTCGCACTGTACCAGTGTTTTTTTCTCATCCAGAAGAAGCGTGCCACTCAAAACTACCGTGGAAAGTGCATTTCCAACCCAGATACCATAAGTTCCTGCTTCCAGAATCCATGCCGCCTCATCCTCCGCATAAGAAGCAAGCTGATACAGATCCACCGACAGTTCCATCTGCTGTGTTTCCCCCGGTGCAAGCAATTTTGTCTTTCCAAAGGCAGCCAGACGGCGGAACTCTTTTGGCAACGCTCCCTGTGGACTGGATACATATACCTGAACAACTTCTTTTCCGGAATACCTGTCTCCAATATTTGTTACCTCCACAGAAACTGACAGTGTTAGCTTTCCCTGCGCTGTTATCTGTTTTGAAATACCGGTTACTTTTATGTCAAACTCTGTATAAGACAGTCCATAACCAAAGCTGTAGCGAACCGGGACATCAAAGGTATCAAAATACCGGTATCCCACGTAAATGCCTTCCCGGTATTCTTCCCGGTAAACATCACCACTCTTATGACTGAAATAAGCCGCATTCGGATAGTCCATATAGTCCAATGCCCAACTGTCCGCCAGTTTTCCGGATGGAGTGACTTTGCCGGAGATTACATCAGCCAGTGCATTTCCACCTTCCTGACCGGCCTGTACATACTGAAGAATCGCTGTGATATTCGGGAAATCTTCCACAAATGCCAGATCCACCAGGCCACCGGTATTGACTACCAGAATCACTTTTTCATAAGCACTGCATACTGACGCAATCTGTGCACGCTCTTCTTCACTGATATAATAGTCACCCGGCTCATCCCGGCGGTCCGCATTTTCTCCTGCAATCCGGGCCAGGACATAAATTCCTGTGTCAGCCCCGTCCGCTTTGGCCGCTGCCGCATCAATCGCAGCTCCCGCAGGCATGGAAAATGGTGTAGTCGAATATGCTTCGAAAAAGTTTCCGTTGCATTCTTCTCTTAATTTACGGAAAATCTCTGCCTTCCAGTTCTCACGGGCCTGCACATAACAACTGTCATAGCCTTCCAGCCACGCTACACTTGTAATCTCATATCCGGCATTTTTCAGACCATCGTAAATATTCACATTATAGCGGTTATTGACATCTCCGGAACCGGTTCCACCCTTGATGGTACGCACTGCCCCTGCACCATACAGTCCGATTTTGGTTCCAGGTTGTAATGGTAATGTCTGTCCCTCATTTTTCAGCAATACAAAACCTTCTGTCGCTGCTTCCCGCGCCAGAATCGCATTGTCCTTTTCCCGCTGTGACATTTCTGTCGATGTTGTTCCCACATATCTTCTTTTTCGCAGTTTCATGATTACCCTCTCCTCATATATTCTGATTTTCAGGATTAAGAAAAACGCAGATACACCGAAGCATACCTGCGTTTTTTCTTTGTATGCTATTTGCACACGTTTCTTATTGTTCGTAAATACTTGTCTGCACATAGACGTGCTTTTCAGCATTCGCTTTCATCCATGTTTTCAGGGATATTATTTTGTACCGAAAATACGATCTCCCGCGTCACCAAGTCCCGGGCAGATATATGCATTTTCATTTAACTCACGGTCAAGCTGGCCAATGTAGATCTGAACATCCGGATGTGCCTCATGCAGTTTCTTTACGCCTTCCGGTGCTGCGATAACAAACATGCATTTGATATTTTTTCCACCATGTTTTTTGATAAAATCAACGGCCGCCACAGCAGAACCACCGGTTGCAAGCATCGGGTCAACAACAACGATCAGACGCTGATCGATCGGATCCGGCAGTTTGCAGTAATACTCATGCGGCTCATGTGTCTCCGGATCACGGTACAGACCGATATGTCCGATTTTTGCAGACGGAACCAGAGTTGTCATACCGCCTACCATACCAAGTCCTGCACGTAAAACCGGTACAATGGCCAGTTTTTTACCGGAAATCATCGGACTCTTGCATGTTTCAATCGGTGTCTCAATCTCCACATCTTCTGTCGGGAGATCACGAAGAGCCTCATATCCCATCAGAATGGCAATCTCTTCGATCAGTTTACGAAATTCATTAGTTCCTGTATTTTTGTTTCGAATCATAGATATTTTGTGTTTAATCAGCGGATGATCCATTACATATACGTTTTCCATTGAAAAACCTCCTCCTTGTTCTTATACACACTTACGCTTTTTCAAGAGTATGCATACATCTCTCATTCCTTCAAGGATAACGGATTCCAGGGGATAAGTCAACCGGAAGAAATTGTAATATTGATAATAATTTCTTGCTCTTTCTCCGACTTTCCGTTATAGTAGTTAGTTAGGGTCTGATAGACAGTTTTTTCAATAACATCAGATTTGTCACTGTAAACTTTACTAAATTAACAGGAGAATGAATTTATGAAAACAAACGAAAACGGCATCTACGATGCCAGAACGCTTGGACTTCCGAAAATGCTAATCCTCGGTCTTCAGCATATGTTTGCCATGTTCGGTGCGACAATCCTTGTTCCGGTTCTGGTAAACACTTATTTCCACGGAGAAGGCTTGTCCATTCAGGTTACGCTTTTCTGTGCCGGAATCGGAACATTGCTGTTTCACTTAATGACCAGATTTAAAGTCCCTGCTTTCCTTGGTTCTTCCTTTGCATTCTTAGGTGGTTTCCAGACCGTAGCTAATCTGGACACCGGTATTTTTGCAAACATGGGATACGGGGAAAAACTTCCTTACGCATGTGGTGGTGTACTGATCGCCGGTCTGCTTTATCTGGTATTATCCCTGATCATCAAAGTCATCGGTGTACGCCGGGTTATGCGTTTCCTTCCGCCGGTTGTAACCGGACCGATCATCATCTGCATCGGACTGAGCCTTGCACCTTCTGCAATCTCCAATGCGGCTACCTGCTGGCCACTGGCGCTGATTGCACTGGCTACCGTTGTTATCTTCAACATCTGGGGTAAAGGCATGTTCAAGATCATCCCAATTCTGATGGGTATCATCGTTTCCTACGTTGCAGCTTTGATCATGAATGCTGCCGGAATGACCACAGCAGACGGAAGTGCCATCTTAAACTTCAGCGGTGTTGCAGATGCAGCTATCGTTGGTGTACCGCAATTCTTCCTCTGCAAATTCAATATCACAGCCATCCTCGCCATGGCACCGATCGCAATCGCATCCATGATGGAGCATGTTGGTGATATTTCCGCTATTTCAGCAACTGTTGGAGAAAACTTTATCGAAGATCCGGGACTTCACCGTACACTTCTGGGTGACGGTCTTGCAACCGCATTATCCGCTCTCATCGGTGGACCTGCCAACACAACCTACGGTGAAAACACCAGTGTACTGGCTCTGAGCCGTGTATACGATCCGTCCGTCATCCGTCTTGCAGCTTTTTATGCCATTATCTTAAGCTTTATCCCGAAAATGGCAGAGATCATCAGTTCTCTTCCGGCTGCAATCATTGGTGGTATCAGTTTCATCCTGTACGGAATGATTTCCGCTGTCGGAATTCGTAATGTCGTTGAGAACAAGGTCGACCTGACAAAATCCCGCAACCTTGTAATTGCAGCTTGTATCCTTGTCTGCGGTCTTGGATTCTCAGATGGTCTGACTTTCCATGTAGGCGGTACAGCTATCACGCTGACAAGCCTTGCTCTGGCAGCCATCGTTGGTATCGTACTGAATGCAATCCTTCCGGGAAATGAGTACCGTTTCGAAAGCAGTTCCGAAAAGAAATAATGAGAAAAACAAATACAATAACCTAAGAAAAATCTTTGCCATTTCACACTTGAAATGACAACGATTTTTCTTTTTATATAGCCTTTATTTCAGTTATAACCTCATAATTTTGCTACAATATTTTATTTTGTTTTCTCAGTATTTCCCATAACGCAACATATATCTTGCGCTTTCCAAAATAATTTTCCGGAAAACACAGACATTCAAACTCACCGGCTTAACTTTCCGGTAGAAGCTGCATACTCCATAAGCTGCCGGTTTGCTTCATTCAGCGGGCCAAATTCTGTCAGTGTACAAATACACGCTTCACAGGCATCCATCCGTTTTTTCGCTGCTTCAAGCAGTGTCTCTTCCACAGGATAAAAGGCCTTTTGGGCGATCACTTCCGCTGCCAGTGCCCGGGCTGTCTGATACTCCACATCATTTTCCTGCAAAATTCCTGCCACAAACGGTATATTCTGCCGCTGCAGCCTGTCATACACCGGGATTCCACTTCCAGCTCCGCCAATTACAAATACTTTTGGCGATTCCTTTGCTCCCTGTAAAAATACCTGGCCGGTCACCGGATCAAAGCTTGTATCTGATACGCCGTACAGTTCCTGCACATAAGTCCCCTGAAAAATCTCTTCCGGTGTTCCCATGCGGTCAATATGATCTCCCTTTACACAGGCAATCACATCTGATACTTTCTGGGCCAGATCCAGCTCATGCAGAGACATGATAATCGCCAGATTCCGCTCTCTGGCAAGCATGCGGATATTGGCCAGAATATCCAGCTTAAATCCCATATCCAGATAAGATGTCGGCTCATCCAACAATAAAATATCCGTATCCTGACAGATTGCTCTGGCAAGCATCAGACGCTGTCGCTGTCCATCACTCATTTTCCGAAAATCCTGATCCTGCACATCCTGTGCATGAACCAGAGCGATTGCCTCGTCTACCTTCTCCCAGTCTTCTTCTGACAGAATTCCAAATTTTCCGGTATACGGATACCGTCCGGAGGCCACCACGTCCCGGCCGGTAAGCAGTTCCGTCTGCAATCGTTCTGTCATAACCATGGACAGGTATCTGGAAATCTCGCTGTCCCGCATCCCGCTCATGGATTCTTTTCCAATATACACTGCTCCGCCAAGGATTTTCAGCTGTCTGGTAATTGTTTTTAAAATCGTGGATTTTCCGGCTCCGTTCGGTCCGATCAGGGTCAGGATCTCACCGGATTTCACACTCAGATTTACATTTTTGATCAGCGGATTTTTATCATATCCGACTACCAGGTTTTCTGTTCTAAGTTCCATCATCTGTTCCCCTGCTTTCTCAGCATTGCTGCAATTACTACCGGTACCAGAAATACTGCCGTCACAGAACTGATGCTGATTTCTGTCGGGGCAAAGATTGTTCTGGCAATGCCGTCACAAAACAATGTAATCACTGCACCACACAGGAAGCATCCCGGGATCAGCACGATTGGTTTCGCCGTCTTTGTAATCAGTTTTACCAGATGCGGCACTGCAATGCCCACAAAGGAAATCGGTCCCGCAAAAGCTGTGACACAGGCAGAAAGCATACTGGAAAGCAAAATGAGTCCAATCCGCAATGCCCTGACATTGACTCCCATATTTCTCGCATAGGTCTCTCCCAACTGATAAGCACCGATTGGTTTTGCCAGCAAAAATGTGATCACAACGCCCGCAGCAACGATCACAATGATCATATGAACATTCTCCCAGGTCATTCCGGAAAAACTTCCCAGAGACCAGTTATGCAGGTTTACAATATTGGAATCATCTGCAAAGGTCACACAGAAATCTGTAATAGCCGAACAGATATATCCGATCATAATTCCACACACTACCAGAAGTGACATCTTCGACACCCGAAAGGAAATCAGCAGCACGAACCCCATGGCGATCAGAGATCCTGCAAAGGCGGCAATCACCATTCCCGCAGAATTCAGTGCCATTCCCCGCTGCAGACAGATAATCATTGTCAGTGCAACCACCAGTTTTGCACCGGAAGAAATTCCAAGCACATACGGACCTGCAATCGGATTCTGGAAAAAGCTCTGAAGCAGGAATCCTGATACCGATAACGCTCCGCCAAGTAATATAGCTGCTGCAATACGTGGCAGGCGGATCTTCCAGACAATCTGATACAACGTGGAATCACTGCCATCTTTGCCAAACAGTGCAAAAAAATCTCCCAGCGACATATTCACACTGCCCACACCCACATTCCACAAAAACAGTGCAATCAGAGCGCAGATAAATATTGTAAATGCAATTGTATATCGTTTCTTCACTTCCCCAAACTTCCTTTTCCTTGTTGTTTTTCCTTATCGTATTATTTCAGTTTCCGGATAAAACGGTAATCCGTATCGGTGCTGTCTGTCAGAATTTTATTCAGATCTTCAATAAAATCACAGGTTGCACTTGTTTCCTGATAAAAGTTGCTGCCTGTAGTGTACACATCCCCGGACTGTACCGCCTTGAAATCTGCAAACAGACTGTTTTTCTGGATCAGTTCGTCAACAGATGTCAGTTCCCCTTCAATCGTACCATTGTAAATCAGAATATCCGCATCTTTCTCTGCCACATAGAAATCTTCCATCTGCATTTTCAGCGTAGACAGGGCATTTTCCTCTTCTTCAATATAGCCGTTCAGAGAGTATACTCCTCCTGCCAGATCAATCATAGAAGATACATAATCATTCGGTTTTCTTACCGTAATGGTTCCGTCCGATGACACTGCAAAAAAAGCAACTGTCCGGCCGGTATTTTCTTTCTCCAGAATTGGCTGTACCCGTGCTACCTGTTCCCGGAAAAATTCTGTGCCTGCCTGTTCCTGGTTAAATAACACGCCAAACAGACGGATCCACTCCAGACGTCCCAGTGGGTGTTTCTCATAGCTGGATCGTTCGATCAGAACCGGAATTCCAAGTTCTTCCAGTTTTTCTTTCACTTCCGGATTATGCAGGATCATGCTGTTTTCAATGGCAAATTTACATCCCTGGCCAACGAGAAGTTCATAATCCGGTGCACTGTATTTTCCTGCATAAGTCAGGTTGCCTGCTTTCATGGCATCTGCAGCTTCCTGTACATACCAGTCTTTTTCTTTCAGACCGGTAAATTTGATATCAGAAAGTGCACCTGTCTTGCATACAAGATCCATGATGGCACTGGATACCAGATAAGTATCCGTCAACGGCTGCTGCAGTACCACAACGTCGGCAGGCACGTCTGATGGCACAGACACTCCTTCCGGAATAAGTAAATAACGACCGCTGTCAACGATCGTTATCAATTTATATGCACCATATTGTTCCACGCTGAACTGATCTGCATAGGCCAGATTCATCTGGCCCTCACAGCTCAGCTCATTAAAACAGGAAGTTTCCGGGAAAGAAAATGTGAGTGTATACTCGATTTCATGCGGTGTGCTCATCGCTGTCGTGTCGCCGATGACATCCATTTTGCATGGTACACCTTCAATCGGGAATGTAAAGGTTGAGTTCCCACCTTCATTTTCATTGGTATACTTCTCATCATTCACGATCATGTAGTCATAGTAAGGACTGCTCCACACAATGGTAGCCATCGCCTGTCCGTCTGTCACCGTTACCGTTGCTGTCTGGTCAACGGTTGCACGACCGCTTCCACCTTCTAATGCCACATTGACAGAATAACTTCCATCTTCCAGAATGGCACTTCCTGTTTCTGCTTTCTGATTCGTATCTTCTGAGGCATCTGTACTCAGTTCTGTTCCTGCCGATGTCTCTGTCTTGTTACTTTCTTTGGAGCCGCATCCTGCCAGCACAGACATTCCAAGGACCGCTGCAAGGATAACCGCTGCAATTCTCTTCTTTTTCATATATTCTGTAAATCCTTTACTCTACTTTCTGTGGGTCTGATACACTGACTTTATGATCATACCAGGTTCCTTTTTTTCCTATGACTGCAAGGTCAAATTCCTGATCCAGTGCTTCTACCGGTACATCAAAGCCATATACTTCCTCGCTCGTTCCGTCGCTGTAAGTAACGGTATCCGTGGTCGGCTGTAACAGTTCAGCTCCGTCTTTCTGTGCATCCTCTGCAGTTCCAACAAACAGATTTACTATATTTTTTGATGCAAGACTGATATGCATAGTCATCTTTCCATTTTCCACTGTTAAGGTGCCGCGCCCGTCATTTGCTTCATTGACATGAAACATGCTGCTGTCTGTGTCAAATTTTGCATCATAAATTCCATCTTCCAGTGCCGGTGTCTGTGCATCAGTGGAAGTCTGCTCTGTCTTATCATTTGTTGTCTCGTCTGATGCACTTGTATCCGTCTGATCTACAGATTCCTTTGTGCTGTCTGCCACCGGCTGCGCATTATTTCCACATCCGCCAAGCATGCCAAATGCCAGTGCAAATACTGCTGTCAGTATCGCAATTCTTTTTTTCATCTTTTCTTCCCTCCGGTTATCTGATTCTGTTGCCGTTTGCGCGCCCACCTGTAAGAAGCAGACGTCTTTTCGACTGAGTTCAAGTCGAACATTTGTTATTACTCACCACTTATAGCAGTGGGAATCTTCTCGACTGAGCTAAATTCTTGCATATGCAACTCACAGCAGGAACGAAAACTCATTCCTGCTGCGAGATTGTGAACATTATTATTTTCTGATAAGGTACTGCTTTCACAAATATATGCAAAACGAACGTTTCGCCCTTTCATTATTTATGAAATCCACGCTGTACCTGTATGTATGCTATTCCTGTGATTCTTATTTACCTAAAGAATCGATAGCAGCTTTTGTATGATCCACATAAATCTGCTGAACAGCTTCAATCTCACCTAAACCAGCAATCTGTGTATCAATTTTATCAAAGTTTCCGCTTGCTGTAAACATGCTCTTCCAGGAATCGTCATCATCGCCTGCCATATCATTGTTTGCATGATCTCCGGCAACAACCATTAACGGTCTTAATACTACATTTTTGTATCCGGCAGCTTTTACTGCTTCGATAACCTGATCGCAGGCTGTCTCTTCCGGCTCACCCTCTACAGTTCCGATGAATACATTGTCATATCCAAGTTCTTTCATCTGTGTAGCCATCTGGCTGTAAGTTACTTTTGCTGTATGAGAAGTTCCATGTCCCATGAATACAAATGCTGTGCTGTCTGCTTTTGCAGCATCCAGAGAATCATATCCGGCTGTCTTTACAGCTTCTGCTGTGATATCTTCTGCTACTTTTGCTTTATCTTCATTTACAACAGTTGCATCTGCTCCTACCTCACCGAGCAACGGCTCTGCTACAGTTACAGACTCAAATTTGTCTTTGTAATTATCCAGAGCTTCTACCAGCTCATCATACTCAGCACCATGCATTAAATGTGTCGGCTGAACAACCAGATTCTTAACTCCGTTGTCAACAGCTCTCTGAAGTGCCTGATCTACGTTATCGATCTTCTCACCATCTCTTGCCTGAACATGGTTGATGATGATCTGAGCGGTAAATGCTCTTCTGACTGACCAGTCCGGATTAGCAGCCTGGATAGCTTTCTCAACACCGCCGATATCAGCTACACGGCTGTCATTGAAGGATGTACCAAAACTTACTACCAGAATCTCATTCTCACCGATTTCATCCTGATTCAGCGGATCATCCTTGGAAGCATCACCGGTATCTCTTCCGAAATAATCCGGATCAGCATTTTCGCCTTCTACTAATTCTTTCTGAGCGTCTGTCAGTTTATCCCATGCAGCTTTTGCAGCCTCACACTGCTCATCTGTCTTGTCTGTTCTTTCCTGTACATAAATGGCATCAATTAATGCAGCTACTTCGTCTGCTTTTGCCTGATCATCATTTGCCTCATCTGCTGCACTGCTCTCCTGTGCTGCACTTGTTGCATTGTCATTTCCTGCAGGTGCATTATTATTTCCACATCCAGCAACCAGACCTACTGCCATTGTAAATACTGCCATTAAGGCAACCATTCTTTTTTTCATGTTTCTTCTCCTTTAACTATTTATATTCATTCTTTCACAGGATATCGGTCTTTTTCGCTCATCATGTTCTGTACACAGGATGTTTTAATTGATAGGAAGTCTATAGGATTTCCTCAAAACAAATAATGTGCTCCGTTCGGATGGTTCCAACGAAACACATAAAAACACCAATATTATAACATAATAATATCAATTTCTTTTCTTAAAACAGTACAATCAATAACTCGTGATTCTGGAATGTATCCGGTACCAGATAACTGGCAGGTTTCCTGACTCAAAGATTATCATACAGATTCGGCCTTCCCAATGTGATTCTTACCTTATCACATCAGTGACCCGAATACGAAGCTGTACTCCCTTCTCACAGTGACGAGATCGTACAGGATTTACACCTGTTTCCCTTTTAACCATTCTGTTTTCACATTTTCGCTCCATGAATTTTCACACTTCCCGATCGTTTTGAAATGCATTGATTCGATGAATAAAAAACATTAAAACGAATAGCACCAACTATCTTTCTCTATGAAATTAACTGTATCATACCCGCTTGCAAAATTCAATACAATCATGTTTCCGTTATCGTCATACATCATCGTATCCGGATAAGCAGCTGTATTGGCATCCGATTCCAGGCGGGAACCAAAATTTTCTCCCTGCAATACGATTCGGTCATATATGATACAACTCTTTTTCATTTTTCCTGCAGATTTTTCAACTATTTTTTCTGCTCGTACTTTCAAAATATTTTTTTCTGCAGATTTTTCTGATTATTTTTCTTTGTAATACAGCATACAATGACAATATCCTTCAAAATCCGGATCCTGAATCTGTGCTTTAAATTCTTCACAGACACATTTGTATTCCGGCTTTCGCTCCAATCGGCAAGGACAGTAACCACCGGTACGTTTCAAACCTTCTTTTACTCTTGCGACTATTTCTGCATCATCATTTAATCTAACTTTTCCCATTATTTTTCACCTCGAATTTTTATATATTTCTGAAAACTTCTCTGTGACAGCATTTTTCTGTTATCTAACACATTCGTTCCATGCGCCATTCCTTATATGGAATACTCCTGCCCTGTTTATACTTTGTTCTATAAATACAGCCTT
This sequence comes from uncultured Eubacterium sp., assembly GCA_902475415.1. Lineage (GTDB taxonomy): Bacteria > Bacillota > Clostridia > Lachnospirales > Lachnospiraceae > Eubacterium_I. The sequence continues at coordinate 5,554 of CABRZK010000018.1, read as the reverse complement.
CGTTCAGGCAAGCTTTGATTCTCCGAAACACGATTTCAAAAACAGCATTTTACTGTTCATATAACATTTTCGAAATATTTTCCAGCAGTTCTTCTCGATCAATACTTCCGATGGACTGATTGACCAGTTCACCATTTCTGAAGTACAGCAATGTCGGCATGGCATCTACATGTTAGATATCCGCGATTTCCGGATAAAAGGAAATATTGATTCTTCCAAATACAATTTCTGCCATTTCATCTGCCAGCGCATCATAGATTGGCTCCAGAATCACACAGGCCACACAGTTTTCTCCATAGCAGTCAATGATACTGTACTCTGCCTTTTTAATTCTTTCCATTCCTCATTTTTTAATTCAACAGTTGCCATGAGAACCTCCTTTCTTCTGCGCCACCATCTGATCAATGACAAAGTGTGCCACTTCATCCGCAATCTGCTGTTCGTCCACATGGACAGCCAACAGTTCCTCCGGTATCACAATGCTGTCTATATCATACAGTTTGCTTACCACTCCATGCATTTTCTTTGTAAGCGCTTAAAATACTCTCCATTCCCGTTTCCACCTTATCTTTCTAACGTGTAATTCCAAACTCTTCCGGCATAAATCTCGGACAGATATTCTCAGATGTACAGATAACTGTCGAAGCAAGTCTTGTACCGATTCCGCATGCTTCCCGCAATGTCTTTCCATAAGTCAGTCCGATGCAGACACCGGAGAAAAAAGCATCCCCGGCCCCGGTCGTATCAACGACATCTACTTTTAATGCCGGATACACACCACAATCACCATCCAGAGTTGCATACACAGCTCCTGCGCCTCCCATAGTAACTACCATCTTGGAAATCTGTGCGGAACGAATTCGCTCCGGCAAAATCGCACACAATTCTTCCGGTGTCATCTGCTCATAATCCTCTGAAAACAGAATACCTGCTTCCTGCTGATTACATACAAAGCAGCCTGTTTTTCGAATAAAATCTCTGCGCTCAATGGCAATGCTCATATTGGAAACCAGTGCATACACTTTTTTATTATATTTTTCCGCATAAGCAAAAGCTTTTTTCGTAATATCCTGATCCATATCGATTTCAATCGCAATGCTGTCCGCATTCTGGAAAATCTCATCTCCATGCTCATCCAGAATTTCTGCCATAGCTTTATGATCCGGTCGTTTGGAAACCGATGCAACCACATCTCCTTTATGGTCAAACACTGCCAGCCAGGTTCCCATGCCGTTTTTCACTTTTTTCATATATTGTGTATCTACTTTATGTCGATTCAGTTTCTGAATGACGCTTTCCCCGATGGAATCATCATCTACCGTTCCGATATAGGTCGGCTCCAGTTCTACATTTGCGATATCTTCCGCCACATTTCGACCTACACCACCGTGAATCTGTTCGATTGTTCCCAGATTTCTTCCATATGGAATATATGTCGATGTGGAAAATCCCTTGATGTCAATAAACACATCTCCAACTACTACAATTCCCATTGTATATTACTCCTTTATCTTTGTCCTTTGTCGTATGGAATTCCATCTTCCTGTTCATCACGAAATAATTGTATATTTTGTTTGCAATCACATTATTTTTTCGACAATACGACAGAAATACATTTGTAATATTTTCTGATTTCATTTGCTTCTTTCCTCACATCCACTACATGCAAAATTTAAAATAACTATTCTCAATTATATTTAATAGCTTGTTCCATTACATCTAATGCATGTCTTATTTTCAAAACGTAAGATACTGTCTCATCATCAGCTTCTAATATATTTATCTCTTTTACCGACTCCACAAATTCCTCTCGCATTTTATCTATTATTTTTGATATTTTACTTTCAAGTTCTCTACACTGTTCGGATTTTTCTAATTCATGATTTACATCTTCATCACTATTATCATAGTTGTTCTCATCACAATTTATTTCTTTATTATTTGATTCACATACCGCATTAATACTTTCTTTCATGCTATTCCCATCGAATACATTTTTATCCGAATTTATGCAATACATACCTCTCTCTTTATTTATAATCTTTCCAGCTAAAACCAACGTTCTAAATGAATTTGAAAATACCCCTTCTGTTATTTCAAAATCTGTGTGTTTTTTCGCAGAACTTCTTTAATTTCAGATGCATTATGTTCTTCTTTATCCGTTAATATCTCCAGTATTTCATTTCTTATTATGGAACTTTTGCTCATTGTTTCCCTTCTTTCTCGTTTCTTTTCTTTAATTATACCATTGTTTTTCTTTATTTTCAATCTTTTTTATCGTATTTAATTTTCTACAAATTGTTCCAAAATTATATTATTATCCGTATAATGACAACATCCGATAGGTAATCTGCATCTGTAAAAAACAAGAACAAAACTGTACCACAAATACAGAGTTGTTCTTGTTTTATTTTGTAATCTGTTTAATTTTTTACTACGAACTTACAACGCTTTTTCTACATACAATCTCCATGAAAAGATCATTTCATCCTAATTGTACATTCTACTCTCTTCATACAAACGCTTAAGATTGCAACTACTCAGCTATCTTTCTCCTAGAATCACCCTGAATTTCAAGTGCATCAAGTGCCTGTTCTGGTGAAAGTTTCATGCTTTCCATTAAATTTGTCACTAATTTTACTTCTCGTTCATCTGCATAACTTTTTGTATATTTCTCTACTGCTTCACACATATCTTCACGTCCTTCCTCATTTTCTTTGAAATATTTCACTCCATCTGCTAGTTCTTCATAAAATATATGATCTTCATCTTTTGGATGAAAATCTCTGATTAATTGATCGATTTCATCTTCCCCTTTATAGTTTCCATTCACATATATGATATGAGTTCCATCTCCAAAAGACACTTCTGTCTCTGTCACACAGCGATCTATATGATAAATCGGTAGTCCCTGTCTGAATTTATCGCCTTTGTAGATAAATATCACATAGGAATCCTTCATCTCTTTAAAATCCTGTCCGGCTTTCAAAAGTCTGCTGTCTACCATAGTGCTGTGAAATCTGGCTCGTTTCACATGTGCGCCTTTTGCATTCCCCCGCACTTCGCTATTAATTTTCCGACCAGATTCGTCTAACGCATGCACATCTAATACGATATTCCTGCCACCAATTCGAACTAAGCCTTTCAAAGCATCTACTAATTTTTGGTCATCTTCACCTTCGCAATAATAAACACAACGCTTATTCATCTCCCCACCCCATTTCTAATTCATCTAGTAATGAATCATCCGGTAGTGATCCAAAGACATCATTTTCTACTGCACTACGAATGCTATTCCAGCATTCCTGATTTATCTACGTATATTTTGGAATTAACTGCACTTTCCAAAACTGGATTTTCCCGGGTTTATATAAATCCCCATCTTATCACTCTCCACATGCATTTACAATACATACACTTTCAATAAGCTACCTTATCTTCGATATCCTATGAGCAATTTTATTATAATATCAGCCACGCCCATTCTGTGGATTAAATTTTTCTTCGATATTCTTTTCCGCAAAATATGAGCGCCAGTTTTTTTCTAATTCAATCAAAAATTCATCGAATATAAAATCACCTTTTTCAAACAATTTCGACGAATATAGAATTTCATCACATATGTTTATTTGCAAATTCAAATGTTGTGAAAAGTCACCGGTTTCAATATATCCTCCATGTACCAATGAAATATATTGTATCTTCAAAACATACAAATTCTCCCTGACATTTCCTACATATCGTCGGATTGATGAACAAATTAATACATTTTCTGTGTTCGTTCCATCAGATTCATCCAACTTATCTGCTAATTTAAGTGTCCATTCTTCAAAAGATTTCTTTTCTGAACTATTACCACAACATTTCATGCACTTATTTGCAACACTATTTCTAAGAAAATACATGCTGTTCATATATTCAGAAAAAATCTGATCCATTTTCTCCTTATATTCCTGATTTCTACGTTTACATGCAGCCATATCCAAAAAATAAGTTGCAAGAACAGAACCTAAAACACCTACTGAAAGTTCATTCAAAACCTCGTCAAAATACATCTCAACCAAATCATATGTTATACATTGAACCGCCAAACACAATATGAGCAGTCCAATGTATAACATATGATTTGGTTGAAATTTTTTCGAAAATTTTTTTCTCATCAAGTTGTCATTCTCCTTACCAAACAATATCATCACAAATTCTGTATGAAATCTAATCTAACGTTTTCTATCCGTATTGTGCGGATTTACAACCTCTTCTCTCTGTGCAGACTTAATCTGGTTACACCCCCTGAGAACTGGAATCATATTATGCAGGCAGATTGTCATAATTTTTGTACTCGCTCTTTTCCAGAATTCAAAACAAATAATCTGTTTTCATTTTGCCCGTATATTCTCTCAGCAACCAGTACGCGCAGGAACAAAGACATACATAATAGCATTGATCCTTTCATTGCCAATAATCTGTACCTCCCCTCCCAAAAACAAGAACCCCCCTGTACCATGAATACAGAGTTGTTCTTGTTTTATTTTGAAATCTGTTTATTTTTTCTGCACACAATCTCCATGAAAAGATCATTCCATCCTAATTGCATATTCTACTATCTGTATAAAAGCGATTATCCTTGCACATATTCAACTATCTTTCCCCGGGAATCACCTTGAATTCCAAGTGCATCCAATGCCTGCTCCAATGAAATGTTCATGCTTTCCATCAGATTTTCAACTAATTCGGCCTTTGTATATACTTCCCTGGCATTCAAACACTTTTCCGCATATTCCTTTGCATATTTCTCTACTACTTCACACATAATTTCACGTCCCTCCTCATTTTCTTTGAAATGTTTCACTCCATCAGCCAGTTCTTTATAAAATATATCATCTGAATTCTTTTGATGAAAATTTCTGATTAACTGACCAATTTCGTCATTCCCCGTATAGTTTCCATTTACATACATGATATGAGAACCATCTCCAAACAGCTCATCTGTCTCTGATACATATCGATCTATATGATAAATTGGCAACCCCTGTCGGAATTTATCGCCTTTGTAGATAAATATCACATAGGAATCCACAGAGGAAAAATGTAATATCAATCTGTCTTTTCCTATCGATCATCTACAAATTTCCTCTGCCTGTTTTCACTTATTTTCTTGAACTCAAGCATTAAGAAATTCTGTCGATTATTTTAGAAAAATAGATAAGCTTTCGCTTGATGTGAATATAAGAATGTTAATGCTTACACTGAGTGTAGCATCCACCAAAGTGTGCGTCAATAGTTATTTTCCTTTTTGAATTTTTTTATTATTCATTAGAATTTTTGTCTAATTTCATTTAATCGGATTGTGTATTGTTTTGTTTTGTTGTTTATAGTTTTATCGAACCCCAAAAAAGACCGTCTCACAATGAAACGGTCTTTCCTCAACTTTATAACTCTATATTTTATCTGTTCTAGCGATTCCCATACATCTTCTCATAGTAATTCTGGTACTCACCGCTGATGATAGTCTCCCACCACTCACGATTGTCGAGATACCACTGAATGGTCTTTT
>CABRZK010000017.1 GCA_902475415.1 uncultured Eubacterium sp. | reverse complement strand
CTAAACCATTCAAGTTGGCGATTTTCATGTCCAGGATCAATGCGCTGCTCCGCAGGAGCGATAACTTTAACCAGGCAGATACAGAACTGAACTCAAATGGTATTCGTGTTGAGCTTCTAAAAGGAGAAGTATATAAAAATAATGAGCAGGTAGAATTAACTGCAAATGAGTATAAGCTCTTGCGCCTGTTTATGGAAAATCCGAATACGGTTCTTTCGCCGGAACAGATTTTGAGCCATCTTTGGGACTGTGATGAAAACTATATAGACAATAACTCCCTTACGGTGTATATCCGCAGGCTGCGGACAAAAATCGAGGATGATCCGGCAAAGCCTCAAAGAATTATTACAGTCCGCCGTATGGGATATAAGTGGAATACGGCTGAGTGAGGTACATTATGAAAATACTGGCAAACAGAAAAATTAAAGCCTTATTTTGCAAGATAGCGGCGTGTATACTGGTGTTTGCTCTGATTTCTGTATCATTCATAGTCTTTGAGGTGCATGATGCAGCACTTTATATTCTATTATGCGCTCTGGCTATGGGGATTGTAATCCTGATTGCCTGCTATGGGTATTTCAAGAACCAGAATAGAATTATGGAAGATGCAGTGGAACAGATTACAGAATACATTTCCGGCAACCGTGAAGCGAGGATTGCCTGCGATGAAGAAGGAGAACTGTACAGGCTGTTTCATGAAGTAAATACTCTGGTGGCTATTTTAAATGCAAACGCAGAAAATGAGAGAAGATCAAAACAGTTCCTGAAAAATACCATATCCGATATTTCTCATCAGTTGAAAACGCCTCTTGCGGCATTGAATATTTATAATGGACTTTTGCAGGGGGAAACCGAAGAACTACCGGAGCTTCAGGAATTTGCAACCCTGTCAGAAAAAGAACTGGATAGGATTGAAACGCTGGTACAGAACCTGTTGAAGATTACAAAGCTGGATGCAGGTTCCATTGTGTTTGAGAAAACCTCTGAGAATGTGGCAGACATATTGGGAGAGGTCGAGTTACATTTTGCATACCGTGCAAAGCAGGAGCAGAAAGAACTGATTCTGTCCGGGGACGACCACATTTCACTGTTTTGTGACCATGACTGGATGATAGAGGCAATAGAGAACATTGTAAAAAATGCCTTTGACCATACAGAACAGGGGAAAATTATCCGAATTGAGTGGAAACAATCCGCATCTATGGTTCAGATTATCATAAAGGATAATGGAAACGGCATTCATCCAGAAGATTTGCATCATATTTTCAAAAGGTTTTACCGGAGTCGGTTTTCCAAAGATAAACAGGGCATAGGTCTTGGCCTGCCGCTTGCGAAGATGATCATCGAGGCCCATAGAGGTACAATAGAAGTGGACAGTGAATTGGGAATCGGTACTACATTCACCCTGAATTTCTTGAATCCTACAAAATTGTAAGCTGGGTGTCATACTGCTGTAAGAGAAAAGGCATATTCTAATAATTGGGGAGATGGAGAGGAGAAACGCGGTATGTGTGAAATCTCATTTGTTATATTCTTAATATCAGCTTTGGTGTATGTAGGGATTATGATACATGATCCTAGAACACTGTGGAGCGGTTTTTCATTTTTTTGGATGCTGGCGCTCTTTGCGATGTTTTTATTCTTTACGGTATCCCAATATTCAGAACAGCTTGCATCACACGACTGGATCGTTGGCATTTTAATTGCACTGTTTGTGGCGGCAGTAGGCTGTGTACTGGCTTTTCCAGTGCTTTTGATTATTATGTTCTTTGTGGAAGGAATAAAGCTTCTCAGGCACGAAGGGGTCAAGCCGACCAATTTATTGTCGATGCTCTTTGCCATCCTTCTGTACGCATACTTGGCAATCTGGCCCAGAATCGGAAATCTGACCGAAAATACTTTAGGTACAGCAATTTATGCGATTATCAGTTTTTCCGCAATTTATATTTTGGCGCTGATGGCTATGTATTCCTTTTCTGCGATCCTCAACTTGATACACCTGAAAAAGAACAGGAAGGCGGATTATATTATTGTATTGGGTTCTGGAATCATTGGAACCAAAGTGACGCCGCTTCTTGCTGCACGAATTGAAAAAGGGATGGATTTGCTATCAGCTAATCCAAATGCCATGCTTATCATGTCCGGTGGGCAAGGCCCCGGAGAAGATATGCCGGAAAGTGAAGCAATGGCAGCTTATGCAGTGGATAAAGGCGTTGATAAAAGAAGAATTATAACGGAAACAAAGTCGGTATCCACACAGGAAAACCTGCTGTTCTCCAGAAGACTGATGGAAAAAGAGAACCCCAAAATTGTGATTATTACCACTGCGTATCATGTGTTCAGAGCGTTGCTTCTTGCAAAACAGCAGGGTATCAAATGCGTTGGGTATGGGGCAAAGACAAAATGGTACTTTACGTTGAATGCCTTGCTCCGGGAATTTGTCGGTTATCTGCGCCTGACATGGAAGAAACATACGCTTGTGGTCGGTATGGTGTCAGCTATCGTAATAGTGGCTAAACTGGTCGTATGGTTAAAGTAAGGGAAACAAGTGGATTTTAGAAGGCGGCGTATCGCTGAATTTTGAAATCCTACAAAATTGTAGGCTGGCTGTCATGTTGCTGTAGGATATGGATGGTATGCTTTAAAAGAAATCAACAGAAAGAGGTGCTTATAATATGGATTTATTAGAAGTAAGATCAATTTCCAAAACCTACGGCAGTGGTGAAACAGCCGTACACGCATTAAAGAATGTCAGCTTCTCCGTACCGAAAGGAGAATTTGTGGCGATTGTCGGTGAATCCGGCTCTGGTAAAACCACCCTCCTCAATATGCTTGGTGCGCTTGACACGCCGACCTCCGGCAAAGTGCTGATCGATGGCAAAGACACTTTTTCCATGAAGGAGAGGGCGCTTACCGTTTTCAGACGCCGGAATATCGGCTTTATCTTCCAGGCGTTTAATCTGGTCCCGGAACTGACAGTTGAGCAGAACATGATTTTCCCTGTTCTGTTGGATTACCAGAAGCCCAACAAAAAGTATCTGGAGGAACTGTTGTCGGTACTTAACCTGCAGGAGCGGCGCAACCACCTGCCCAGTCAGTTGTCCGGTGGTCAGCAGCAAAGAGTGGCAATCGGACGCGCTCTGATGACGCGGCCGTCTTTGATCCTCGCAGACGAGCCGACCGGAAATCTGGATTCTCAAAACAGCAGCGAGGTCATTGCTCTGCTGAGAGAGGCATCTAAAAAGTATGAGCAGACCATTATTATGATTACCCACAACCGCAGCATCGCTCAGACTGCAGACAGGGTTTTGAATGTATCGGACGGTGTACTGACCGATTTGGGGAGGTGCCGCGAATGAAAAGCTATCTTAGCCTCGTCCCTATATCTGCAAAGGTGCACAAAAGGCAGAACCGCATGACACTTATGTGTATCGTGATTGCGGTATTTCTTGTAACTACAGTATTCAGCATTGTGGGTGCAATCGTTGATATGGAAAAAACCAGCATGATTGGCAGCCATGGATATTGGCATATCTCAATTCAAGATATTTCAGAGGACGTTGCGGAACAGATTCGTTCACGTTCTGACGTCAAGACAGTATCGGAATGCGAAACAATCAATGCGGGTGTTGACGAGAATTATTATATAGGCAGTCAAAGGGCCGTATTGTATGGCGTTGACGAATCATGGGTTACAGATATTTGGGATTTTCTGGAGGATGGCACGTATCCGGAAAGTGATACCGAGGTTATTGCAAGTGCAAATATAAAAAATACCCTTGGGGTAGATATCGGAGACAGTATTACCTTAAATACGCCGTCCGGCAGTACGGAATACACGATTTCCGGTTTTGGATCGCATGATTTAGAGTTCAATGATATGTACGATGCAGTTACAGTATATATGAACCGGGGTGCGTTTTCAGAACTATGTCTGGCAAATAATGTAGAAGAGTCTCCGGTTTATTATGTCCGTTTTTCAACGGATAACGGTGTAGCGAAGCGCATCAATGATATAAAAGAAAACTATGGACTGACAGATGAAATAGTAGACGAGAATACCGCTCTTCTTGCAATAACGGGAGCCAGTAGTAATGGTTATGCACAAGCTCTGTATCCTCTTGCAGCCATCCTGTTTGTATTGATTGTGCTGGCGGGAGTTTTTATGATTTCGAGCAGCATTAACAGTAATGTTGCTCAGAGAACGCAATTTTTTGGTATGATGCGTTGTATCGGAATGAGTAAACAGCAGATAACCCGTTATGTAAGGCTGGAAGCACTGAACTGGTGTAAGACAGCTATTCCCATAGGCATTATACTTGGTGTCGTAGTAACATGGGTTGTGTGCTTTGGAGTGAAATACGGAATCGGGGGAGAATTTGCGGAAATTCCTCTTTTTTACGTCAGTGCATCTGGAATAGTGCTTGGCGTAGCGGTAGGTATTTTGACGGTGCTTCTTGCGGCCCATTCTCCTGCAAAACGTGCTGCCAAAGTATCCCCTGCAGCAGCGGTATCCGGAAATGCTCAAAATGGAGCAAAGACACGTTGCACAAAGATTATTGGCGGCATGAAGATTGATACGGCGCTGGGAATCAGTCACGCGGTATCAGCAAGAAAAAATCTAATCCTTATGACTGGTTCCTTTGCGCTAAGCATTATTTTGTTTTTCGGGTTTTCGGTAGGTCTTGATTTTGCAAAGGCACTCATACCGTCTACAAGATCATGGCAGCCGGATCTCTCTATTACAAGCGATGATGAATCGAATTCCGTAGATAAAAATTTAGCGGCTGAATTAAGTAAAGTAGAGGGTATAACCCAGGTTTATGGAAATATGGCATTGCTTGATGTCCCGGCTGTTTCTGAAAAGGGTGTAAGCGAAATTACATTGGTTTCCTATGAGGAATATATGCTTCAATGCGCTAAGGAAAATATGGTGAGTGGAGATTTATCAAAATTATCCGGGGACAGCAACTATGTATTAACCATTTACGATGCGAGAAATCCCCTGGAAACTGGTGATAAGGTGCAGGTTAATGGAACTGAACTTGAAGTGGTGGGAACTGTATCGGAAGGACTATTTGAAGATGATATTACACTGATTTGTACGGAAGAAACTTTTGAACGTCTGATGGGAGATTCGGACTATGCGCTACTGAATGTCCAGATTGCAGATAATGTGGATAAAAACAAAATTGTTTCATCCATACGGAGCATGATGAGCGAAAATTATAGCCTGGCTGACTACTATGATACCAATAAAGACAATAATGCGGAATTTTGGGGGATTCGGCTGGCGGTCTATGTATTTCTTGCTATCATTATCCTGATGGCCGCACTGAATATCATTAACAGCACATCTATGAGTGTGGCGGCAAAAACAAAGCAGTATGGTGCTATGCGTGCTGTTGGGATGGATGGCCGGCAGCTTACAAAAATGATTACAGCAGAAGTCCTTACCTATGCTGCTTTCGGCTGTGTAATTGGCTGTGCTGTTGGCTTGTATCTAAATAAAACAATATACGAAGCATTCATTACAGCGTATTTTGGTGAGATTTGGCATATTCCTGTAAGAGAGATCGCGATCATTCTTCTGTTTATTTTTGCATCTGTAGTTATGGCAGTTCATGCTCCGGCAAAAAGGATGCGAAACATGGAAATTACCGCAACGATCAATGATATGTAAATGGAGTGATAGATAAAAACTGCGGTACAGCGGAAAAGAAAAGCTGCTGTACCGCAGAACATTTTAGAGACCAGTTTGAATGGAATATGGGAACGGACTATGAGAAATAAGACTTATATTTGGGACAGATTTGTTCAAAAGGCATTAGAAATTGCGTATATTGCGGCATTATGTGTTTTCATGGTTTTGTTTTTTATGCTGCTTATCATTATTTGCATTATCTATTCACTGGCGGATTGTACCGTTAGAAGGTTGGAGAAGGATGGGTGCTTATGAGGAGAAAACGAAAGAAGAAACACCCTGTTAGAAAATTGTTTATGAACCTGGTGGCACTTTTGCTCTGTACACTATTTGCTGTTTGCGCTTTTTTCGGTGTGCAGGGCTATCAGATGTACCAAAGAGCGGTAGAAGAACAGCCAATCAATGAAAGAGTAGAGGAAATTCGCAGCATGGAAGGATTTACTCCTTATTCCGAGCTGCCACAGTTTTACATAGATGCCACCATATCCGTGGAGGATCGCAGGTTTGAAGAACATTGTGGGATTGACCTGATTGCGATTGGCCGAGCTGCATGGACAGACATTAGAGCAATGTCATTTGTGGAAGGTGGAAGTACCATCACGCAACAGTTCGTCAAAAATTTGCTCTTTACACAGGATAAAAAAATTGAGCGCAAAGCAGCAGAGATTTTCGCAGCACTGGAGCTGGAATCCAAATACAGTAAAGAAGAAATCTTCGAGCTATATGCGAATACAGTTTATTTCGGCAGTGGCTATTATGGTATCTATCAGGCAGCCATAGGGTACTTTGGAAAAGTACCATCAGAACTAACGGATTATGAATGTGTTATGTTAGCAGGCATTCCGAATGCGCCATCTGCCTATTCACCGGACACCAATAAAGAACTGACCTTGCAGCGTGTAAATCATGTGCTGGACAGTATGGTGCGGAATCGCATAATCGCTCAAGAGGAGGCCGATAGAATAGCATTGGAAAATAATTAGGAATAACACGGGGAATCTACTATACAACTTAAAGAATGGCTATTATGCCCATCATGTGGCAATAAGAAGAGGTAGAAAATAAAATAGAAGATTTTAGATAAGAATCCCAATATTGACTTCACCGCGCTATGTAATTATGTGTGGCAGTCATAGATTTAAGTGGAATAAAAGGTCGGGTATAGCAACGTTATCAGCTATACCCAACTCTTTTTTTTACCCTTTGCAGCACGGAGACTGCACATCCAATCCGTCCAGATAGTTGGTTCCCCATTGACACATAGCATCTAAAAGAGGAATGATACTCTGTCCAAATGCGGTAAGAGAGTAGATTGTCTTTGGTGGTTTCTCCGGGATTACCTCACGATGAATCATTCCGCAATTCTCTAAATCGTGGAGCTGCTGAGAAAGCATCTTCGGTGTTGCATTTGGAATAAGTCGCTGCAATTCCATGTAGTGCAGCGGTTGGTTGATTAGGTGCCAGAGGATTAATGGTTTATACTTGCCGCCGATTAAAGACAGGGTTGCTTCCACCGGGCAGTTGAATTGATTTTTTCCTTTCATATAGGTTCTCCTTTCCTGCAAGGGTACTATCTTTGGGGGAAGTATCTTCCGAAAAAGTGCATTCTTGCGGATTCGTTTTCTAGTGCTACAATAAAGTCAAGGTTGGTTTGACATACCAAATACATGATACACAGAAAGGGTTAATTATTATGGAATTTATCAATATTGCAAAACAGCGTCAATCTGTACGCAGCTATAACAACAAGAAGGTGGAGCCTGAAAAGCTGGAAAAGATTCTGGAGGCGGCCCATGTAGCACCGACCGCAGCAAACCTTCAGCCTGTTCACCTGATCGCTGTTCAGAGCGAGGAAGGTCTTGCAAAGATTAGCAAGGCCGCTGGCATCTACGGTGCGCCACTGGCAATTATCGTCTGCGCCGACCACAACAAAGCATGGGTACGTCCCTTCGACCAGAAGCAGACGAATGACATCGATGCGTCCATTCTGACTGACCATATGATGCTGCAGGCCACAGAGCTTGGTCTTGGCACGGTATGGGTATGCTATTTCAAGCCCGATGTTCTGAGTGAGGAATTTAACCTTCCGGCAAATCTGGAACCGATCAATATTCTGGTTATCGGCTATTCCGATGAGGAACCGGCGGACCCCAATCGTTTTGATACACAGCGTATCCCTATGAGCCAGTTGGTTTCCTACGAAGCTCTGTAATGAAATATCCGGCGCAGCCCCTGTAAAACAAGCACAGGGGCTGTGCTTTTATCTTTCTGAAATGTGGTCATAGGTTTTTTCAAGAATCCACCGGATATGTTCATCCTGCAAGGAATAGATTACATTTTTTCCTGCTTTATGTGATTGTACCAATCGGGCAATACGCAATGCCCGAAGCTGATGGGAGATGGCGGACTCTGTAATTTCCATTTTTTGAGCCAGGTCGCTGACGCAGTATTCATTTTGCATCAAACACCATAATATCCGCATCCGTGTATAATCGCCCATTGCTTTATGAAGCTCGGCTAGTTGTTCCAATTCCGCAGAACTTGGAACCGTAAAGGTTGTTTTTTCTGTTTTACTCATGTATTTTCTCCAATCTATTATTAAGCCGTTTGACAGACAAAAGTTATATAGGTATCATAGGTACAGGAAGGAGCTGATTTTTATGCCGCATTATAATCTGCCTCACAATCACGGACAGAATATTGAAAAGGTACTAAACAAAATGCCTTCTGCGGAGGGCTTTACGGATATAGCATTTTTATTTCAGCAGCTTGGCGATCCAACCCGGCTGCGGATTTTGTGGCTGCTGTGTCATTGTGAAGAATGTGTCTGTAACATTGCGGCGGCTGTGGATATGAGCGCCCCTGCTGTGTCGCACCACTTACGGATATTGAAAAAGAGCGGGATTATTTCAAGCAGAAGGGATGGAAAAGAAGTCTATTATTCTTTGTCGGATACGCCACAGGCAAAGCTCTTGCACCGTTCCATAGATGCTTTATTTGAAATGTCCTGTCCAACTGATACGCAATAAAAAAATGCGCCGCAGCGTTTGAAAGTTGCGGCGCATTCTATTGCACTTAAACCTGATTTCCGCTGCTCACTGGCAAATCCGGCTGCCTGACCCGCATGGCACGGATCGCATTGAGAATGGCGATAACGGAAACACCCACATCGGCAAACACGGCCGCCCACATATTCGCATATCCCAAAGCGCCTAAGATCAGCACCAGGAACTTCACACCCAGGGCAAAGACGATGTTCTGATTTGCGATGCGGATCGTCTTGCGGGCAATCTTCATCACAGCGGCGATTTTGGATGGCTCATCCGTCATAAGGACGATATCGGCGGCTTCAATGGCTGCATCGGAACCCAGGCCGCCCATAGCAATACCTACATCGGCGCGTGCCAGTACGGGAGCATCGTTGATACCATCTCCGACAAAGGCGAGCGTACCTTTTTCGCTTTTCTGCTTCAGCAGACTTTCCACACGGTCAACCTTGTCGGCAGGGAGCTGTTCTGTATAAGCCTGATCCAGACCAAGACGCCCTGCGACTTTCTTACCAACTGCATTGGCATCTCCGGTCAGCATGACTGTTTTGCGGATTCCGGCAGATTTCAGCAGCTTGATTGCTGCTGGAGCATCGGCCTTGATCTCATCCTCAATGACGATACATCCGGTGTATTTCCCATCACAGGCCAGATAGACCACTGTGCCGACAGAAGCAGATGGCGTGTATTTGATATGCTCTTTGTCCATCAGCTTGGCATTTCCGGCCAGAACCGTTTTTCCATCAATGACAGCCCGCACACCATGACCAGCAATCTCCTGAACTTCGGAAACACGGCTGTTGTCGATTTTCTGCCCATAGGCTTGCTTGATTGAGAGTGAGATCGGGTGGTTGGAGTAATCCTCTGCATATGCAGCCAGTTCCAAAAGCTGCGCCTCCTCCATGCCGACTGGATGGATTTCACTGACTGCAAAGGACCCTTTTGTCAGTGTGCCAGTCTTGTCAAAGACAACCACCTCAGTATGTGCCAGAGCTTCCAGGTAGTTGCTTCCCTTTACAAGAACGCCGATCTTGGATGCGCCGCCAATGCCGCCGAAGAAACTAAGCGGAATGGAGATGACCAGCGCACAAGGACAGGAGATAACCAGGAAAGTCAAGGCACGGTAAATCCAGGTGCTAAACGGCTGCCCGGTAATGAGTGGAGGCAGGATTGCCAGCGCCAGAGCAGCAAATACCACCACGGGGGTGTAGTATCTGGCGAAGCGTGTGATAAAATTCTCGATCCGGCCTTTTTTGTCACTTGCATTTTCCACAAGGTCAAGGATTTTTGCTACGGTGGATTCTCCAAATTCTTTTGTGGTCTGGATGGTTAGAATTCCGGTCTGATTGATACAGCCGCTGATAACCTCCATTCCCGGCTCCACCTCGCGGGGCATGGACTCGCCAGTGAGGGCAGAAGTGTCCAGTGCAGAAAATCCTTTGATGATCTTACCGTCCAGCGGGATGCGTTCTCCCGGCTTTACAATAATGGTATCTCCGATCTGAACCTCATCCGGATCAACCTGAACCAGTTTCCCGTCTTTTTTGATGTTAGCATAGTCCGGGCGGATATCCATGAGGCTTGCAATCGATTTTCTGGATTTGGATACCGCATAGGACTGGAACCATTCACCTACCTGGTAAAAGAGCATAACGGCAACGCCCTCGGAATGTTCTCCCAAAATCAGCGCACCGATAGTGGCAATCGTCATCAGGAAATTTTCGTCAAACACCTGTCCGTTCAAGATGTTCGTGATTGCTTTCCATACAATATCCCATCCGACAACCGCATAGCAGGCAAGAAACACGCCCATCTCTATATATTCGGGAAGATGGAGCAGGCTGCCTGCAAGGAACAACACTGCCGCCACAATAATGCGTGTGAGCAAGTGCTTTTGTTTTCTTGTCATAATTTATATCTCCTTTCATAGCAGGAAAAGCGGTATTTGAACTTTTCCTGCGTCTTGATGTAAAAACACCGGCTACCAGGAAACGGCAGCCGGTGTCCAGCTTTTCTTTACGCCTTGACGGTCACATCCGGCTCGATCTTCTTAATCAGCGCCTTTGCTTCGGCCAGGACAGCATCAAATCTGTCGTCCGGCGCTTCCAGTACCATCTTCTGGCCCAGGAAGTTGACGGATACATTAGTGACGCCGTCAATCTTCTTTACGGCGTTCTGGATTTTGTCAGCACAGTGTCCGCAGTCAAGGTCGATCAGTTTAATGGTCTTTTTCATGGAGACAGCCCCCTTTCTTTTTTGATATTTGGTTGGTTTGACATGACTGAACAATTAAAAGATTGTTTAATCGTTCATGCCGTCAGTATATTCACGAAACCCTTTAAAGTCAACGGTTTTGGGAACGGTTCTGCCCTTTGGATTGGAAAACCTGCTGATTGGATTTGCCGTGAAAAATCATTTTCTTTTTGGATAAAAAATGCTCCTTTATGGAGCGTACAAAACCGGGAAGGCCTGTTTATAATGATTGCGTTCCCTACGGGGGACGGGTACCCAATCATAACAAGAAAGAAGGGATGAAATTGCAAAAGGAGCAATTTGACATTACGGGTATGACCTGCTCTGCCTGCTCTGCCAGGATTGAGAAGAGTGTAGGCAAGCTGCCCGGCATCAAAGAAGTGTCTGTCAACCTGTTAAAGAACAGCATGGTTGCTTCTTATGATGAATCCGTTCTGGATACAGCAGGGATTATCCAGGCTGTTGAAAAAGCCGGATATGGGGCATTCCCCAAAACGGCTGCAAATGTCCAGAACAAAAGCAGTGCCGCAGGCCGGACTCAAAATCCGGAAACCAGTACGGCACAGGCAGAATATAAGCAGATGAAACAGCGGTTGCTGCTTTCTGCCCTGTTTACTATATCGCTGTTTTATATATCAATGGGCCACATGATGGGATGGCCCCTCCCCGGTTTCCTGCTGGGGATGGAAAATGCCATGAGCTTTGCGTTTACACAGTTTCTGCTTTTGATTCCGGTGGTGTTCATCAATTTCAAATACTACCGGATGGGCTTTAAGACGCTGTTCCACGGTTCTCCCAACATGGACTCACTGATTGCGATAGGTTCCAGTGCAGCCATCGTCTATGGTATTTATGCCATTTACAAAATCGGCATTGGCTTCGGTCATGGTGATATGGCGACTGTCCATAGCTTTATGATGGATTTGTATTTTGAATCCGCAGGCATGATCCTGACGCTGATTACGTTAGGGAAAACCCTGGAAGCCCGTGCAAAAGGGAAAACCTCAGATGCGATTACCAAGTTGATGAACCTGGCTCCTAAGACTGCAACTGTAGAGCGTGACGGACAGGAGTTTACCGTTCCGGTGGAGGAAGTGCAGGCCGGGGAAACACTGATCGTGAAAGCGGGAGAGTCTGTGCCAGTGGATGGCATTGTCATTGAAGGATTTTCTTCTGTTGATGAGTCCGCACTGACGGGTGAAAGCATTCCGGTAGAAAAGCATATCGGAGATAACGTCATCGGGGCTACCATGAATAAGTCCGGCTATTTTAAGATGCAGGCGACCAAAGTGGGTGACGATACCACATTGTCGCAGATTGTCCGTCTGGTGGATGAAGCGACCAGCTCCAAAGCGCCGATTGCAAAAATGGCGGATAAAGTCAGCGGTGTGTTTGTACCAGTGGTAATCAGCATTGCATTGATTGCCGTTGTCGTATGGCTGCTGTTGGGGTATGGGTTTGAATTTGCCCTTTCCATTGGCATTTCTATTCTGGTTATTTCCTGCCCTTGTGCATTGGGGCTTGCAACACCAACGGCGATCATGGTCGGAACCGGAAAGGGTGCGACAAACGGTATTCTGATCAAGTCAGCAGAAGCATTGGAAACTGCCCATAGCATTCATACGGTGGTTCTTGATAAGACTGGAACCATTACGCAGGGTACGCCAGTGGTCACAAATTTTCTATGCAAAGATGACATCGGGCAGAGGGAACTGCTGCAGGTTGCGGCTTCCCTGGAAAAACTGTCTGAGCATCCATTGGCAGATGCGATTGTGGCAGAAGCAGAAAATGAAAGACTTTCCTTCCTGCCAGTAGAAGATTTTAAACAGATTCCAGGTCAGGGCATTGTGGGTAAGATTGAGAATGAACTCTGCCTTGCCGGAAACAGACGTTTGATAGCAGCGAACGGTATTAACGGCGGCGCACTCCTGCAAATGGGAGAACAACTGGCCGTTGACGGAAAAACACCGCTGTTCTTTGCCCGTGGTGATCAGCTTATCGGTGTGATTGCCGTAGCTGACGTTGTAAAGCCTACCAGCAAGCAGGCAGTACAGGAATTGTCTGCTATGGGCATTGAGGTGGTCATGCTGACCGGAGATAATGCGAAAACAGCAGAAGCGATCCGGCGTCAGGTTGGCGTGGACCGTGTTGTGGCAGAGGTATTCCCGCAGGACAAGGAAAAGGAAATCCGGCGTTTGCAGGATAGTGGTAAGAAAGTAGCGATGGTGGGCGATGGCATCAACGATGCCCCGGCGCTTGCCAGGGCAGATGTAGGCATTGCCATTGGAGCCGGAACCGATGTGGCGATTGAGTCAGCAGATATTGTTCTGATGAAAAGTGACCTGCTGGATGTGTCCACAGCGATCCAGCTTAGTAAGGCAGTCATCCGCAATATCAAGCAGAACCTGTTCTGGGCGTTTATTTATAACATCATTGGTATTCCGGTGGCGGCAGGCTTGTTCTATCTGCCGTTTGATTTGAAACTGAACCCGATGATCGGGGCGTTTGCCATGAGCTTCAGTTCCGTGTTTGTAGTATCAAATGCGTTGAGGCTTAGATGGTTTAAAGCAAAACACACATCCCATGCGGAACCGGCTGCGGACCGTGTGTATGAACAGACAACTATCATAAATGAAAGCAAAGGAGCGATTCAAATGGAAAAAGTATTGAATATTGAAGGTATGGTTTGCATGAACTGTGTAAAGCACGTAGATAAGGCACTGCGGGAAATCCAGGGCATCAAGGATGTGGCAGTTCATCTGGAGAGCAAGTCGGCCCAGGTACAGATGAGCCAGGACGTACCGGATGATGTGCTGAAAACAGCGATTGAGGATGCGGGTTATCAGCTTGTAAGCATTCAGTAAGCGGGCGGCCTATGAAAGCAAAGAAAGGTGATATTACCCATAAACTCAAGATTGCCAGAGGGCAGATTGATGGTATCCTGCAGATGATTGAATCAGATCGGTATTGTGTGGATATATCCAATCAGCTCCAGGCAACACAGGCTTTACTGCGAAGTGCCAATCAACAGATTTTACAGGCTCATATCCGAAACTGTGTCAGGGAGGCCCTGCAGACCGATGTTGAAAATCCAAAACTGGAGGAAGCGCTTCAGCTTTTGGAGAAAATGAATCAATGATTTTCAGGGCGGTGCGGTTCACAGATGGGCTGTGCCGCCCTTTTTATGGAGGAAATATGCTGGAACTAAAGAACATCTCTTTTGAGGTTTCCGGGGATTCCGGTTCAAAGGAGATTTTACAACAAATCAATTTATCGCTGCCGGATGACTGCTTTATTGCGGTAACTGGCCCCAATGGTGGCGGGAAGTCCACCCTGGCAAAGATCATTGCTGGAATCGAACAGCCTACGTCCGGACAAATCCTGTTAAATGGGGAGGACATCACACATATGGGAATTACGGAGAGGGCGCAGAAAGGAATCAGCTTTGCCTTTCAGCAGCCGGTGCGCTTCAAAGGCATTACCGTTCTTGACCTGATACGAATATCGGTCGGCCATGATTTGACCGTTTCGCAGGCGTGTGAGTACCTCTCCGAAGTTGGCCTGTGTGCCAGGGATTATATTCACCGGGAGGTAAATAGCAGCCTGTCAGGAGGTGAGCTGAAACGGATCGAAATTGCAACCAGTCTGGCAAGGTCAGCTCCGTTGTCTATTTTTGATGAACCGGAGGCGGGGATTGACCTGTGGAGTTTTCAAAATCTGGTGCAGGTTTTTGAAGGGATGAAGCGCAGGCTGCATGGTTCCATTCTGATCATCTCCCATCAGGAGCGCATTTTAAACATTGCCGATGTGGTTCTGGTGGTAGCCGATGGCCGGATCGTGCGCCAGGGAGAACGTGACAAGGTGCTGCCGGAACTTTTGAACAGCTCCGATATGGGTGGCTGCCGATTCTATCAGGAAAGGAAGGGATAAGAAATGGATTTGATACAAAAGGAGTTGTTGGAGGCTGTGGCTGGCCTGCATGAAATTCCGGCTGGAGCTTTCAATATCCGTTCCAATGGAAAGAGCGTGGAACGTAGAACTACGGAACACATTGATATCATATCCAAAGAAGATGGTTCGGGTATTGACATCATAGTAAAACCGGAAGTCAGGGGTGAAAGCGTACATATACCCGTTATCATCAGCCAGTCGGGACTTTCCGAAGCTGTATATAATGACTTTCACATTGGAGAGAATGCCGATGTGACGATCATAGCAGGCTGCGGAATCCACAATGGGGGTACAAAGGCCAGTCAGCATGATGGCATTCACAGGTTCTTTATTGCTCCCGGTGCAAAGGTGAGATATATTGAGAAACACTATGGCAACGGGGACGGTATGGGGGAACGGATCATGAACCCTCAGACCATCGTGCATATTGCAGAAAACGGATACATGGAAATGGAAACAGCGCAGATTAAGGGTGTGGACTCTACAGAGAGGCTTACCACTGCCGGTCTAGCTGCTGGAGCAACGCTTGTGGTCACGGAACGGTTACTGACGCATGGCTGCCAGAGTGCAAAAAGCACCTTTGAAGTAGCTCTAAATGGGGAGGGATCAGGAACCCATATCATTTCCCGTTCCGTAGCAAAAGAACGTTCAAAACAGCTTTTCATATCCCGTGTCAGTGGCAATGCCCCGTGCAGCGGCCATACGGAGTGTGACGCCATCATAATGGATGAGGCCAGTGTCCAAGCGGTGCCGGAGATTGCGGCAAACTGTACGGATGCGGCATTGATCCATGAAGCTGCGATTGGCAAGATTGCCGGGGAGCAGATTGTAAAATTGATGACTCTCGGACTGACAGAGCAGCAGGCAGAAGAACAGATTATTAGTGGTTTCCTGAAATAAGCAATCATCAGCAGAGGGATGAGGCACGGTTGTCTGTGGCTTCCCATACCCGGTATGGGAATTTTATTGCCGAATGGATTGTAACTTCTGCCTGATGGAGCGTACAAGGAAGCCCGGATTTTATATACTTAATATGGTTGGTTAGACATGACTAATAAACATAGACCAGGAGGAATAAGTGATGAAACAGGCACTTGATACAAGAACAAAACTTTTAACGAAAAGTCCCTGGCCGCTTATGATAGAACTCAGTATTCCTGCGGTTCTCGGCATGGTGGTCGTTGGGCTATATAACATGATGGATTCCATCTTTGTAGGCCAGATGGTTGGTGATGTGCAGATGGGAGCCATATCGGTATCGTATCCATTAACACTGATTAATGCAGGCTCGGCGGCCATGTTAGGTGTGGGTTCCGCATCGGTGTTGTCTCGTGCAATTGGCAAGAAGGATGAAAACACGATTAAAAAGATCATGGGAAATTTGGTTGCGATGGTCCTTTTGCTGTCAGTCATATACACCGTTGTGGGTATAGTATTTACCCGCCAGCTTTTGTCCCTGACCGGAGCAAGCGACAACATCCTGAACTACGCTGAAAAGTATCTGCGTATCGTATTTGCCGGATCGCTGTTTGTGAACTTCTTCCAGAGCGCAAATATGGTCATCCGTGGAGAAGGGCAGCTTAAAAAGGCAATGACCATTATTGCCAGCGGAGCTATTCTGAACATTATTCTTGATCCCATCTTTATTACGATTTTGAAACCCTATGGCATGGGAATTGAAGCGGCTGCTTATGCAACGATTTTCTCCCAATTCGTTCAGGCAGTAATTACTTTATGGTACTTCAAGAAGAAAAGCCCTCATGTAAAGATCGGGCGCATCCGCATTGACGGAGAGCTGCTTCCACAGGTTCTTTCAGTTGGTGTATCTGCACTGTTGATGCAGATTTTGACTTTGGTGCAGCAGACGGTTATTTATCGTGTGGCTTCCAATTATGGCGGTGAAACTTCG
>CABRZK010000016.1 GCA_902475415.1 uncultured Eubacterium sp. | reverse complement strand
ATTGACGAACGGCGAATGTGATCATAAGCCGTTTTTGCTTATGATATAATAATTTTGTTAGGGAAATAATGCGAGAGCTGCGTGCAATTGGTAAAATTATTGATAATGGAAAAACGAAAGAAAAAATGTATAAGTTGAAATAATTCAACGCTTTTGCTGTCTAAATAGCGTCGAAAAAAGCGTTGAAAAAGTGTCGAACAAATTGGAAAATCGATGAACGTTGCGAAATGTGATAGATTGATAAGAATACAACAGGAGAAAAACTATGTTTCGTGAAATGCGTAGATTTAAACAGGCATTAAGCCAGGAAGAATGTATAGAAGTATTACAAAATGAGCCAAGAGGTGTGCTGTCATTAAGCGGAGACGACGGTTATCCATATGGAATTCCGATGGATCACTGGTATTGTGAGGAAGACGGCAATCTTTATTTCCATTGTGCAAAAGCAGGTCATAAGCTGGATGCACTGAAAGCGTGCAGCAAAGTGTCTTTCTGCGTGTATGATCAGGGATATCGCAGGGAAGGCGAATGGGCACTGAATATCCGCAGTGTAGTGATTTTTGGACAGCTACATGTAGTGGAAGATCCGGAAAAAACAAAAAAGATTTGCACAAATCTGTGTCAGAAATTTACTGATGATGAGGCATATCTGGAGCACGAACTGACACATTCACTGCCGAATGTGCTTTGCCTGGAGCTGGTGCCGGAGCATATAACTGGAAAACTGGTAAATGAATCTTAGAACATGAAGGAGAATAACCATAGATGAGTATTTTAAATGTAGAACACCTGACGCATGGATTTGGTGATCGTGCGATTTTTGAGGATGTATCATTCCGTCTGCTGAAAGGCGAACATATTGGACTGATCGGTGCAAACGGCGAGGGTAAATCCACCTTTATGAGTATCGTGACCGGTCGTCTGATGCCGGATGAAGGAAAAGTAGAATGGGCAAAAAATGTCCGGGCCGGTTATCTGGATCAGCATGCTGTGCTGGAAGAAGGCATGACGATCGGAGATGTGCTGCGTTCCGCATTTTCCTGGCTGTTTGATATGGAAACAGAAATGAATCAGATGTTTGAGCAGATGGCAGATGCCACACCGGAAGAGATGGAACGTTTGCTGGAAGAGACAGGAACATATCAGGAATTGCTGGAACAGCATGATTTTTACATGATTGATGCAAAAGTAGACGAAGTAGCCCGTGCACTTGGACTTCTGGATCTGGGACTGGATCGTGATGTAACGGATCTGAGTGGTGGTCAGAGAACGAAAGTATTGCTGGCAAAACTGTTGCTGGAAAAACCGGACATCCTGCTTTTGGACGAGCCGACCAACTATCTGGATGAGGAACATATTGCATGGCTGAAGCGTTATCTGCTGGATTATGAAAATGCATTTATTCTGATTTCCCATGATATTCCGTTTTTAAATGAAGTAGTAAACATTATTTACCATATGGAAAATCAAGAACTGAACCGCTATGTGGGCGACTATGAGCATTTCCAGGAAGTGTATGCCATGAAAAAAGCACAGCTTGAGGCGGCTTACCGCAAACAGCAGCAGGAAATCAGTGATTTAAAGGATTTTGTGGCGCGAAATAAAGCGAGGGTTTCCACTCGAAATATGGCGATGTCCCGTCAGAAAAAGCTGGACAAGATGGATGTGATTGAACTGGCTGCAGAACGTCCGAAGCCGGAATTTCATTTTCAGTATGGGCAGACTCCGGGAAAGATGCTTTTTGAGACACATGATCTGGTGATCGGATATGATGAACCGTTATCAAAACCACTGAATTTTTCCATGGAACGCGGTCAGAAAATCGCGCTGGTTGGCACAAACGGTATCGGGAAAACGACGCTGCTGAAAAGTATTCTTGGTCTGATTCCGTCACTTTCCGGGGAATGTGAACTGGGCGATAAATTGCAGCTTGGATATTTTGAGCAGGAAGTAAGCCCGGATAACCGAAACAGCTGTATCGAAGAAATCTGGGAAGAGTTTCCGTCTTTCAGCCAGTATGAAGTGCGTTCTGCTCTGGCAAAATGCGGCCTGACTACAAAACATATCGAAAGTCAGGTGCGTGTACTGAGCGGTGGTGAACAGGCAAAAGTCCGTTTGTGCAAACTGCTGAACCGCGATACGAATTTCCTGTTGCTGGATGAGCCGACCAACCATCTGGATGTGGATGCAAAGGATGCACTGAAAACCGCGTTGCAGGAGTATCGTGGAAGCATGCTGCTCATTTGTCATGAACCGGAATTTTATCAGGATGTTGTAGATGAAATCTGGAATATGAGCCAGTGGACAACGAAACTGTAGAAATGAGAAAAATACATCAATTACATAATAGTTTATACTAACCAAAGTTATTGACACAGTACCCCTAAGGGGTATACAATAATGCTGATTTCAGAGAAAAAGTAAATTATTCGAGAAAGAAGGAATCAGTATGGTTAAAACAGTATTAAAAATTGACGGAATGTCCTGCAGTATGTGTGAGGCACATATGAACGATGTAATCCGTAATAATTTTAAAGTCAGCAAAGTGTCATCCTCCGCAAAGGATGGTGAGACGGTGATTATCAGTGATGCCGAGCTTGATATCCCATGGGTGAAAAAGCAGGTAAAAGATATCGGCTACAAGGTTTTGTCCTATAGTACAGAACCGTATGAGAAAAAAGAAAAGAAAGGTTTTTTCCATTTCGGAAAGAAATAACCGGGGGAAGACAGTAAAAACGTAAGTGCTTTATACAGAACATACAGTATAAGATACTTACGTTTTTTGTTTTACAAAAAACAGTAAAACATTTGGTAAATAAAATCGGAAAATCACCAAAATTTTATAGCATGATTCCACGAACCATTGTATAATAACTTTATATGTAAAAATAGGAGAGCGACGAATGATGAACTGGAAGAATGTACAGATTGTTCCGACTTTTGTGGATCAGGGAGTATCCTGTTACCAGCTGGAAGGCGGAGATTTTAAAAATGAATATTATATCGTATCAGAAGCGGAGACACGGAAATTATTAAACAATCCGGAAATTGTCGGATATGAGACATATTATTGTCTGATTCCGTCCACTTCTCAGATGCTGTATTACTTTAAAGAACAGAAAAAGGTGACGACAGCTAACATTCTGTCAATTTTGCGTGGAGCTTTGAATTATCCTCTGGAGGAGAGCTGTTACCGGGAGCATATCCGTGTACATGACATCAGTTTCCTTTCCAGTGAACGTGTATTTCATGAGGATGAGATTGCCGGTCTTGAAATCAAATACAGCAAATTGACCATGGTTCCGGGAAGTACACTGCTGATCGGTGATATCATTGCAACCGGTGAGACACTGATTCACTGTCTGCGCTATGTGACAGATTTTTACCGCGAGCATGGTGCAAAACTGCGTAATATTATTGTATTTACCATTGGTGGTACAAAGGGAATTGAGATTCTGGAACGGTTGACAGAAGAAATTCGTGAGTACTGGCCTGATTTTGAAGGATTTATCACTGTATTTTACGAAGGTATTTTTGCTACCTATCAGGATAAAGGTGTATCAGGCATCAACCTTCCGGATGTTGATTTTTACTGGAAAGGCGGTATCATCGCGCCGGAATTCAGACGCCAGACACTGTCCATGTGTAATCCATTATTTGAAAAATGTATTATTTACGATGGTGGTGCACGCCGTTATGAGATCCATGAACATGTAGAAGAAGTTCTGGAATTCTGGAATGGTATGCTGGAGCGTGCAGATCAGATAGACCTGAAAGAACTGCTGGATGAGAAACTCGGCTATCCGGCTCCGTTAGCTTATGATGAGTGGGTAGAGGAAAATCATTATCAGAAACTGAACGAGGCACAGAGAAAGTGGCTGTATCGTCAGGAACTTGGCTATATTGAGAGTTTGAAAGGAATGACTGTGCGTGAGATCGCTGAGCAGAGAATCGAAGAGATTACCACAGCATTAAGAAAATATATGCTTTAACAGTTTATTCATAGCTGCATAGTTAATCTGTCTGCGGACAGAACTGTGCAGCTATTTGAGAGATATGCACGTTCCTGCGTGTATGTTCGAAAACTTGATGGGATATGGAGCATGTAGAAATGAATTAAAAATAAACAGAAACTCGAAAATGAATAAGAGCATAACGAGGAAAAAATTATGACAAAAAAACAGCGGGCGCTTGAAATTATCGAGCGTCTGAAAAAAGAATATCCGGATGCTGCCTGTACGCTGGATTATGATCAGGCATGGAAACTTCTGGTCAGTGTCCGCTTGGCAGCACAGTGTACCGATGCCAGAGTCAATATGATCGTTCCGACATTATTTGAAAAATATCCGAGCGTAGAGGCACTGGCAGATGCGGAAGTGTCAGATATTGAAGAAATTGTTCGTCCCTGTGGTCTGGGGAAAAGCAAAGCCAGAGATATCAGTGCATGCATGAAGATGCTGAGGGATGAATTTGGCGGAAAAGTACCGAAAGATTTTAATGCTTTGCTGAAACTGCCGGGAGTTGGTCGAAAAAGTGCCAATCTGCTCATGGGAGATGTCTTTGGTGAACCGGCCATCGTGACAGACACGCATTGCATCCGTCTGGTCAACCGTATGGGACTGGTGGATGGCATCAAAGAGCCGAAAAAAGTGGAAATGGAACTGTGGAAGATCATTCCACCGGAGGAAGGCAGTGATTTCTGCCACAGACTGGTCATTCATGGAAGAGAAGTCTGTACAGCACGGACACAGCCCTATTGTGACAGATGCTGTCTGAATGATATTTGTAAAAAACGCGTTTAAAAAAGGAGAAAATGGATGCTGGAAATCAAAGAGTATGTGAAGGCGGAAAGTCTGGAGCAGGCTTATGAACTCAATCAGAAGAGGACAAATCAGGTTCTTGGCGGAATGCTCTGGATGAAAATGGGAGATCACAGGATTCAGACAGCAATCGATCTGTCGGGTCTGGGCCTTGATACCATTGAAGAAGATGAGACACAATTTTCCATCGGATGTATGGCAACGTTACGTCAGCTGGAATTACATGAAGGACTGAACAGCTGGAGTAAAGGGACAGTGCGGGAAAGTGTCCGTCATATTGTCGGTGTACAGTTTCGAAACCTGGCGACAGTTGGAGGAAGCATTTTCGGGCGATTTGGATTTTCCGATGTGCTGACCTGTTTCCTGGCGATGGATACTTATGTGGAACTGTATCACAATGGAATCATCTCACTGTCGGATTTTGTGGATCTGCCACGGGATAATGATATTTTGATCCGACTGATCGTGAAAAAGACAGCTGCGAAATGTGTGTATCTGTCTCAGCGAAATACGAAAACGGATTTCCCGGTGCTGACCTGTGCGGTCTGTCGGGATGAAAAAGGAACCAGAGTGGCAGTCGGTGCCCGTCCGCAAAAAGCAATGTTGCTGACGTTATCGGAAACTCAGACAGCAGACATCATAGAAAACGGTGAGAAGGCAGCAGCAGAAATTGCAGAGGAACTGGCTACACAGATTCCAACTCAGGATAACATGCGCGCCAGTGCCGCATATCGGACACATCTGGCAAAGGTGTTGATGCGCAGAGCATTACTGGCAGTGACAGAGGAGGTGCAGTAGCATGGTCGTGACAATTACATTAAATGGGAAAAAAGTGGAAGCACTTGTAAAACCGGATATGCTGCTCATTGATTTTGTCAGAGAGCACGGATGTTACAGTGTAAAACGTGGCTGTGAGACATCAAACTGTGGACTTTGTACCGTATTTGTCAATGATAAACCGGTACTTTCCTGTTCCATGCTGGTGGCCAGAGTGGATGGCTGCAAAGTGGACACACTGGAAGGATTACAGAAAGAGGCCGAAGAGTTTGGCGGATTTATCGCAGATCAGGGTGCTGAGCAGTGCGGATTCTGCAATCCGGGCATGATCATGAACGCAATTGCCCTGTTCCGGGAAAATCCGGATCCGTCTGATGAAGAAATCAAAGAATATCTGGCTGGAAATCTCTGCAGATGTTCCGGTTATGAAGGTCAGATGCGTGGAATTAAAGCATTTTTGGAGTACAAAAAGAATGGAGGCCGCAGATGAAATCAGTAAATCAGCCAATTCGAAAAAAAGATGCCATGGCACTGGTAACAGGAAAACCTGTTTTTATGGATGATCTGGTACCGAAGGACTGTCTGATCGTGAAATTACTGCGCAGTCCCCATGCACATGCCGTGGTAAAAGAGATTAACAAAGCAGCAGCGGAAAAAGTCCCGGGCATCGAGGCAATCTATACCTGGGAAGATGTACCGCAGCAGCGTTTTACAACAGCCGGACAGACCTATCCGGAGGCGACACCGTATGACCGTCTGATTCTGGATCGCCATGTGCGTTTTGTCGGTGATCCGGTGGCAATTGTTGCCGGTGAGGATGAAGCATGCGTGGACAAAGCGTTACGTCTGATCAAGGTAAAATATGAAGTACTTCCGGCTTTACTGGATTTTCATGTGGCGAAAGACAATGAGATTCTGATTCATCCGGAAGATAACTGGAGATCGCTTTGCAAGGTCGGTGCGGACAATAAACGAAATCTGTGCGCGACCGGAACATCCGGCGAGGGTGATGTGGACGCTGTCATGGCAGACTGTGACATTACGGTGGAACATACCTATCATACGCTGGCAGATCAGCAGGCGATGATGGAGACGTTCCGTACTTACTGCTCCATCGATGCCTATGGCAGATTAAATATTTTCAGTTCTACACAGATTGTCTTTCATGTGCGAAGAATAGTATCCAATGCGCTTGGAATTCCAAAGTCTCAGATCCGTGTATCCAAACCACGTATCGGCGGCGGTTTTGGCGCGAAACAGACTTCTGTTTCGGAAATCTATCCGGCATTTGTGACCTGGATGACCAAGAAACCATCCAAGATTATTTTTACCAGAGTGGAGTCTCAGATTGCATCCTCTCCGCGTCATGAGATGGAAGTGCATGTAAAAGTAGGTGCCATGAAGGACGGAACCATCCGGGCGATTGACATGTATACCTTATCCAATACCGGTGCATACGGGGAACATGGACCGACAACAGTTGGTTTAAGTGGTCATAAATCCATTCCACTGTATGCAAAAGCAGAAGCATTCCGCTTTGATTATGATGTCGTGTATACAAATGTAATGTCTGCCGGAGCATATCGTGGTTACGGGGCAACTCAGGGACAGTTTGCACTGGAATCAGCGGTTAATGAACTGGCACAGAAACTGCATATGGATCCGGTAAAATTGCGTGAGATCAACATGGTGCGCGAGGGCGATATCATGCCAGCTTATTATGGTGAAAAAACAGACAGTTGTGCGTTGGATCGCTGTCTGGCACGTGCAGCAGAAATGATCGGCTGGAAGGATAAATTCCCATGTCGTGATATGGGCAATGGAAAAGTCCGTGGTGTCGGTATGGCAATGTCCATGCAGGGATCCGGTATTTCCGGCGTGGATGTGGGATCTGCTACAATTAAACTAAATGAAGATGGTACTTACCTGCTTTCCATAGCAGCGGCAGATATGGGAACCGGCTGTGATACGACGCTGGCTCAGGTGGCTGCAGAAGTTCTGGAATGCAGTGTGGATCAGATCGCGGTTTCCGGTGCGGATACAGATACATCTCCATATGATTCCGGATCTTATGCATCCAGTACGGCTTATGTCACCGGAAAAGCCGTGGAAAATACAGCCCGTCATCTGGTGGAAGAAATGCGGATCACAGCAGCAGGAATGCTGGAATGCGACGTAGAGGATACAGAGTTTGCAGACAATCAGGTCAGATGCATTTCAAACGGCAAGTCTGTGACAGCCGCAGAGATTGGTGTACGTTCCATGTGTGCCAACAATCATGCACTTCAGGTGACAGAAAGTCATTCTTCACCGACTTCACCGCCACCGTTTATGGTTGGAATGGCAGAAGTGGAGATTGATAAGGAAACCGGCGAAATTGAACTGGTAGATTATGTGGCTGTGGTTGACTGCGGTACGCCGTTAAACCCGAACCTTGCACGCGTTCAGGTAGAAGGCGGTCTCGGTCAGGGCATCGGCATGGCTTTATATGAAAATATCCAGTATACAGATTACGGAAGAATGATGAACAATTCCCTGATGCAGTATAAAATCCCGTCCCGTGTGGATCTGTGCAAGCTGCGTGTGGAATTTGAGAGCAGTTATGAAGAGTCCGGTCCTTTTGGTGCGAAATCCATCGGAGAGATTGTTATTAACACACCGTCACCGGCGATTGCACATGCAGTTGCAAACGCAACCGGTATCTGGGTACGGGAGCTGCCGATTACACCGGAGAAGATTGCAATGGGTACACCGGAAGAATAGAGAAAAGAAGTAAAAATCAGTGCATTTCCTTATAAAAAAGGAAAAGAATGTGAAAAAGACTGGTAAAAATCACGTTCAGCACTACCAAAATGCCTTAAAACTTGGTACAATAAGTTTTAAGGCATTCTTTTACTTCTTCAAAGCAAAAGAATACTCCGTAAGAATTGCAGAACTGAACAGCGGAAAATATCAGTTTTGCAGATGTTCAGTTCGCAGCAAGATTTGCAGACAAATCTTGAATATATCAGAGAGGCAGGTGTGGCACATATGATGACCGTGTATAAAACGGACAACCGTGTCCTTCATGAAGTAGAAGAGATGGATCCGGGAGTCTGGATCATGATGACAAATCCAACCATGGAGGAGAGTCAGGAAGTCGCGGAAAAATATGATATTGATATGGTAGATGTTCGTGCCGCACTGGATGAGGAAGAGAGTTCCCGTATTGAACTGGAGGATGGCTATACCCTGATCCTGGTGGATATTCCGGCGATGGAGATCCGTCATGAATCCAAGAACTATACCACAATCCCGCTGGGTATCCTTCTGACACAGGAATGTATTATCACAGTGTGCACCGAGGAGACCCCGATTCTGCAGCATTTTATTGAACGCAGAGTGCGTGAATTTTCCACAAAGAAAAAAATGCGTTTTGTATATCAGATTCTGTTCCGTACTTCAGCAATGTATCAGAGTACACTGCGTATCATTGATAAAAAGAGAACTGACATTGAGGAAAATATCGGTGGAAATACCGAAGATGAAGATCTTGTAAACTTACATGAACTGGAATCCACGCTGGTATACTTTGCCACATCTTTAAGGGCAAATGGCGTCGTATTAGAACGTCTGTCCAGATACAAACGGCTGGAGCAGTATCCGGAAGATACCGAGCTGCTGGATGATGTCATTATTGAGAACAAGCAGGCGATTGAGATGACAATGATCTATCGTGATATCATCAATGGTACCCGTGAACTGGTATCCTCAGTTATCAATAACCGCTTGAATAATGTCATGAAATATCTGACGTCAATCACTCTGGTTATGGCGATTCCGACGATTATTTCCGGATTGTACGGAATGAACGTCAGTGGGAAATGGATGCCATTGTCTGATACTCCTTATGGATTCGGAATTATCTGTATCGGAACTCTGGTAATCTGTATTTTGATCCTGCTGATCTTAAGAAAGAAAAATATGTTGTAGAAAGCACTTGCAGATAAAGTCACGTTTCGTTGTGAAAGCGAAAGCGTGGCTTTATTTTTTGGACAAATTTAAGTAAAAATACACATGACATAAGATGGGGTGTATAATTGCAAAATATCCACGAGCTGTATTTACTGGAGAAAGTGCTTATTATTATGGACTTACAGATGTTATACCAGACTCATATTGGCTGGCAACAAAAAGAGAAGATACAAGAATAAAGGAAAAACAGGTGCGGCAAACCTTTGTAAATGACTACTTGTTTGAGTTTGGGAAAGGAGAAATGAATTATCAAAATATTCAAATTTCGATATATAGTAAAGAACGCTTACTTGTAGATTTAATACGTTTTAGAAAAAAATGCCATTTGATTATCATAAAGAAATTATAGAAGGATTGTTGATGAACTGGATTTTTTTGCGATTGAAGATTATACAGCAATGCTAAAAAGTGGGAAGAAAATAATGGATAAATTATATTTGGATGAAGGAATTCAAATTAAAATCGAAAAGCCAATTATAGAATTAAAACATAGGGATTATCAAGGAAAACGAGTTTTCGTTGAGATTACAGATATACATGAAAATATTTTGGAAAGTAAGATAGATGTAGGCGTACATAAAGATTTGGACATTACTAATGAAGAGGTGCTAAAAAGAAATATTGAATTTGTGAAATCTTTGAAATGAGATGACAGTCGGGGCTTTTTTTTCAATACCCTACGAAGCGTAGGTTGACGAAATATTCATAAAACATGTACACTGAGAGCAGCAAAAGGGAGAAGGTGACATGCAGTATGGATGCAAAACGGACAGGAGAATTGATACAGAATCGCAGAAAGCAACTGGACCTTTCACAAAAGCAGCTGGCTGAAAGGTTGGATATATCACCCAAGACTGTTTCAAAATGGGAAACAGGGCGGGGACTTCCAGACACTGGAATTTTGTTGTTACTATCAGAATGTCTTGGATGCAGTGTGGAAAACTTACTGAAAGGTGAGCCAGATGCTGAGAAAATAGAACAGAATAATCAGCAGCAAGATGTGGCATTGAACCACTGGAAAAAATATGCAAAAAGAAAAAAATACGATCGGGCTATCATGGTACTTATATTGAGTATCCTGTTTCTTGGAAGTCTGACTGGTGGAATTATCGGTGCATTTGAAAATAGGTCGGTATTATGTGTGCTGTGTGTATGCATTTGCATCGGAAGCGGTATCATCATCAGCATACAACTGATGAGCTTACGAATCCGGGATTGGAGAAAGCAGACACCTGTTGTGACTGAAGGTATGATCCTGGAAAAGAAAATTCGTATTTCCGGCGGTGGAAGCGCAACCGGATATCCGTGTATCGCAGTGAGACTTTACGGTGATGAGAAGAAAACATTGGATATCAAAGAATGGGCGGTTTACGACAGGATTTTTCCGGGAGATTTGATCGCTCTTACATATCAGGGATTTGTACTCACAGAATGCGAAGTATTAAAACCGGGAGCACTTGCGCAGGAAGCAGCTGTTTTTCATGTTACAAACGCACAATTTTTGAAAAAATATGTCAAAACCGTTGCTCGTTGGCATCATTATTCAGTGGCAGATTTTAGATTAGAAAATAATAAGAAAATTACGTTGCGTGTAAATGAAGAATGGGATTCACCAACGGCAGAAACCGCAGGTGAGTTACACTGGCATGGAGAATATATGGACAGATGGAATGATTTTGTCTCATAGAAAGTATGAAAGTTAACAACTGAAAGCACTATTTTTCCTATCATGAAACTGGAATTTAAAACACAAAAAACGTCCGCTTTTTCAAAGAAAACGACATTGAGATAAGCCGTTGCTTATGAAATAATTATCACATCAAGATAATAAACTTCATAGGCAGCGGCTTTTTTTGTGTTGAACTTGAACATAAAATAACCCGCACAAAAACAGGAGGGGAAAATTAATATGAAAACTATCTATGCAGAGGCTCAGCCGGGTAAAGTAGTCTTAAAGGAGAAAGAGATTCCGGCACCGGGTAAAGGAGAAGTATTACTGAAAGCAAAATACAGTGCAATGAGCCCGGGAACAGAAAACGGACTGCTCGGAGAGCACATAGTACCACTTCCGACAAGTATCGGATATGCAATGGCAGCAGAAGTTATCGAAGTTGGCGAAGACGTGGAAGACCTGAAAGTCGGCGATCATGTAGTAGCAACTGTCGAGCATGCGCAGTATGTTGTAACTTCTGAACTGAACTGTACACTTTGTCCGGAAGGAATTGACCTGAAACAGGCAGCATTCTGGAACCTTGGACACACAGGAATGTATGCACTTCGCCGTTCCGGATTACAGCTTGGTGAGCCGTGTGCCGTACTTGGACAGGGATTTGTAGGTGCAATTACCGCACAGTGCGCAAGAATCGCAGGTGCTGTTCCGGTTATCGTAACAGATCTGGACGACAACCGTCTGGAAGCAGCTAAGAAAATGGGTGCTGATGTAGTCATCAACTCCAAGACAGATCCGGAAGGATTAGAGCGTGAAGTAGCAAAATTAAACCGTGGCGGACTGCCGGTTATTTTTGAAGCAACCGGAGCAAGAGGACCATTAATGCAGGCTGCAGAGCTCGTTTCAGAGCGTGGCCGTGTCGTTATGATCTCTCAGGTACATGGAGAGGCTATGCCGCCGATCGATGATCCGATCATGCAGAAAGGTGCAAGTCTGATCGGTACATATGTAAACTCCAAACCATACAAATTAAGAAGAGCAGACTTACTGATCGAGGGTGCATGGCCACCGGTTATGGGCAAAAAACTGAACCGTTATGTAAACTCTGACTGCTGGACCAGTGACGAGGATATCCAGGTATTCTTAAACCTGATCAAATACGGCAAACTGGACATCACACCGCTGATCAGTCATGAATTCTCATACAAACAGATTCCGGAAGCATATGCTGACTATGTATTCCCACATGTAAATCCGGATATGACAGGCGGTCTGATCTGTTGGGAAGAATAAAAAAAGTATAAACTTTATAAATAAAATCTAAAAAAACAGCACTTTTTTCACAAAAAGTTGCCTTTAAGATAGGACTGAGATGTGGCAAAATACAAACATCAAAAGTGGCTCAGGCAAATGGGACTTAAGTGATTAAAGGAGGAGATTGTAAAATGGCTAAAAACAAAAAATTTATGGGCTATACGATTTTGTTATGTATTCTCGGAATCGTATTCATGTTCCTGTATTCAGGACTTCAGAATGATCAGATCAATATCATTCAGACATTCATTACAGAACAGGGCGGTGGATGGTTAGCATCTTCCACACAGCTTCCAATGACAGTTGGTAACTTTGTATGTATCGCATTAACATTTGTATATGGTACATTATTTATCAAATTCGGTGTTAAAAAACCGTTGATCGTAGTAATGCTGATCACAGCAGTTGCAACACTTGGTATTGCAACAGCAAACGGACTTGACTGCAACGGTGGCGCAGCATCCGGTAACTATGTATTATTCTTCATTTCTCTGTTTATCGTAAGATGCGGATGTATGATTCTTCAGATGGGTTGTTTCATGCTCGTAGCAAACTGGTTCATTAAATTCCGTGGACAGATCATGGGTATTGTAACAATGGGTTCCCCAATCTTCTCCGTAGTTGGTACAGGTGTTATGACAAACCTGATCAAAAACAACTTCGGTGGTGACTACAGACCATTCTACATCGGAATCGCTGTTCTGATCGTTGTTATCTGCCTGGTAGTTGCATTTGGTATCAAAGATACACCGGAAGAAGCTGGTCTTTACCCGGATGGTGCAACTCATGCTCCGAAATCTGAGTCAGGTGATGAGATTAATCTTACTGTTGCTCAGGTTCTGAAACAGAAAAAAGCATGGTTACTGATCGTATCCTTTGGTGCATTCCAGTTCATCATCAACGCCTGCATGGGTTCCATGGCTATCCGTTACATCACACTTGGTGGTCCGGATCTGTGGGTTGGTCAGGCTGTTAAATGGCTTGGTGTTGGCGCCGTACTTGGTATCCCGATGTCTTATGTATTCGGTTTCCTTGATGACAAATTTGGTTCCGTTAAAGCTTCTATCATCTTAGGACTTTGCGAGTTTATCCCGGTACTTTGCCTGATGCTTCAGGATGGTACATCTACCGGTCTTATGATTGGATGGGGATTTGGTGTTGCCTGCATGACAGGTGGTGTTCCAACCATGCATCCATGTATCACAGCTTATGTATATGGACGTAGAGAGTATCAGTCAGCAAACCGTATTATCATGGCTATCCAGTTAGTACCATCAGCTGTAGCAGCTATGATGATGACAGTATTAATCCAGTCTGGTAAAGCTACACTGGCTTATGGTATTCTGATTGCAATCATTATCATCGGTCTTATTGCTATGATGCCGATGTTAAAGATGAAAGATGCCAACGCAGCAGACCGTATGTACGCTGACTAATGAAGTAAGATTTATAATCATACATATTAAACATACCGAACATAATATATATGATTACCTATATTGCCTAAACCTATGAACCTATGGAAAAATGACTTCTGCATGTGCTTGCAGGGGTCATTTTTCAAAAACAGGAAAAACCTAGTAAGGCACTGGGGATGTACGTGAATCGGTATAAAAAAGAAGGACAAAATATAATTGTAAATATGGATATGCTCCTGAAATTATAAGATTCAGGGAGTGTGAAAGAAAAGGAGAAGAATATGGAACTGGTAAAAATCAAAGGCGTGCAGAAAAATAAACCTGCACGGGAAGAAAGCAAAAACATGCTGACCATGGCAGATATCATTGAGGGTGTCAACGCCGTATTGAATCCGGGAAAACCGAAGATCAACTGGTTTGCTCCGGCAGAGGATGCAGTGGCAGCCGTACATATTAAAGATGGAAAATATGACGAGGCTACTTCCAATCCATCCGTAGTATATGGCGGAAAAGTATCTGATGATAAGGTTGAAAATCTGAAAGTCGTAGCATATGAAGGAACGGAAGGCGCTATTTATGCAGAGGGCGCAGGCACAGATGTGACGGTAGATACTGCATACATCAGTCTTGCCGGAGATGGACAGGGTATCGGTGGACCGGCCAGTGGTGCATCAGCAAAATACAACGCAAAACTGACAATCAAAAATGCGGTAATTGATACAAACGGAAGAACCCGTTATGCAACCGCAGCAGAGGAAGGATCGGTATTAAAAGTTTACGATTCTGTCATCTGTGCTCACGGAATTCCATACGGTGAGGATATCGAGAGACCGGATGCATTGATGTCCACACCGCCACCAGCACTGGAAATGGATGGAAATACACGTACACACTGTACCATGTCCAATTCCTCCAGCTATTTCTATAATTCCAAGATTATCTGTGACGGATGGGCTGCTCTTTCCACGGAATCTTCCGAAGGATATGTATATCTGGAGGCAAATGACTGTGATATCGTTTGTACCAAGAGTGGTTACGGAGCTTATTCCGATCCGGGATGCCATGATTATTTTAATGACTGTAATTTTGATATGTCCTGTATGGCAGCAATCGTTGCAGGAAATTCAGATATGACATTTAATGACTGTACTGCAGAGTGTGGTTCCTATTTCGCATTGACTCACTGCGTCAACGGATGGCAGGAAGAAGTTGCAGATATTACCGTTACAGGCGGAGATATTCATACCAAGAAGGAATGTGTGCTTGTCAAGAGCCATAACCTGATGCTGGATCTGTGTGATGTCAATATCGCATCTGATAAAGGTGTTCTGGTTCATACCATCGTAAATGATGATCCTTGTGCAACGAAAGTAACAAAAGATGTCTTTGGTGTTAATGTGGTTATGACAGATATGGATGTCAAAGGTGATCTTATTCACGAAGATACAACGAGAGAGATGTGGGTAATGCTGAACAGTACACAGCTTACAGGTGCGATCCAGCATGCAAACGTTGCTTTTGATAAAGGAAGTAAATGGGTTGCAACTGCAGATTCAGATGTCGTATTCGTGACAGATGTAGAGCCTGCTCAGATTGATGCTCCGACCGGAGTAACGATTACAGCAAAAGGTGCGGCAGCTGGCGAATTTGCGCTGGCAAGCGGCGGAAAACTGGTTGTTACAGCATAAGAATGCCGGGACTATTCTGAAAAAATTTCATTTGTATCGTGAAGAGTTCGGATATGTGCAGATAATAGAGAAAGTAACGACTGCAGTTTGAAAAACGCTAGTCAATACTGGTAAAACCAGCGTAGATATAGTATACTAAAACATATGATAGCTTGAGCGCAGGCGAGCCAACATACTGGTATGATTGGCGAACAGCGAATGTGAACATAAACCGTTTTTGCTTATGATATGGCTTGTGAAACAAGCAGAAGAAAGATGTATGAGGTGGATGAAATGACAACAAACGTAAAAAAAGTATTGCATGCAGGAATCAGTGTTTACAACATGAAAGAATCGATTGAATGGTACAAAAAGAACCTCGGATTCGAAGTGCTAAAAGAGGATGGTTATGTACCGCCACTGAAAGCTACCATCGTATTTCTTGAGAAAGATGGCTTCCAGCTGGAGCTGTTTGAGTATGATGAGCCGAAAAAAATTCCGGAAGACCGTCTGACACCGAATTCAGACCTTCAGACCGTAGGAACAAAACATATTGCATTTGAGACAGATGATATGGCTGCTTTAAAAGCTGGTTTTGTAGAAAATGGCGTAGATATTGCACACGAAGTATGCATGGAAGGAAATTCAGTTATGTTTGTTCGTGATTGCAATGGCGTTCTGATCGAGTTTATTGAGAATAAATAAAAAATGTTGAGTTGAGAGTTGTAAAAGTTTAAGCGGTGCCCCGTGAAATCGGGGAACCGCTTTTAGTCGTATTTTCATGGAGATTGAAGAAAAGAGATGAAAGAAGGAAACAAACGAAGACTGCTGATCATCAGTATCGTTGTCTTGATTTCTTTGCTTGCCATATTGTGTGGAACGCTGTTTTATGACAATATGCGAAGCAAAGAATCCGTCAAAAATACTGATGCCGAAGAAAATCAGGTTGAAATTGAACTGGTATATGCCTATCAGAACCCACAGTGGAATTCGGCGATAGAATCTACGGTACGCAATTTTGAACAATTATATCCGAATATCAAAGTAAATTACGAAGTGAATTATGAAGATAAAGTATATGAGGATATTCTGATTAAAAAAATTGCCCGGGATGAGCTTGGAGATATTGTACAGTTAAAGACACCGGGCGCATATGCAAGCAGTGATACGCTGGGAGAAATTTCAGATGAAGTGGCAGATCTGGTAAAGTACAATTATACTA
>CABRZK010000015.1 GCA_902475415.1 uncultured Eubacterium sp. | reverse complement strand
CGCTGCGCGTAGAAGCCAATGCAGAGGGAAATGCATGTGCACTCTGGGTACAGCCGCAGATTATCGGACCGGTCAAAGGTGGAAGACCTTCCCCTCGAAAAGCAAACAAACCGGAAGAACGCATGGAGTGCGATATCGTATTGGTTGCTGTAGGACAGGATATTGTGTCTGAGCCATTTGCAGATTTCGGAATGGCAGTGAACCGTGGACGTATCGTGGCAAATGAAGGCGGTGCCGCAAATATGGTTGGCGTATTTGCCGGTGGCGACTGCGTATCCGGACCGGCGACCGTAATCAAAGCCATTGCGGCTGGAAAAGCTGCAGCAGCAAATATCGACGAATATCTGGGATATCATCATCCGATCAGCTGCGATGTTGAGATTCCGGAACCAATGCTGAATGATAAAGTTCCGTGCGGACGTGTGAATCTGCAGGAAGTAGAAGCATGGGCAAGAAAGACAAACTTTGAGGGAATTGAACTTCCGATGAGCTGCGAGGAAGCAGTACAGGAAGCAAGCCGCTGCTTACGGTGTGACCGTCATGGCTGTGGCACACTGAGAGGAGGCAGAGAATTCGAATGGTAAACGTAACGATCAATAATAAAAAAATTCAGGTACCGGAAGGTACGACAATTCTGGTAGCTGCCGCTCAGGCCGGAATCAAAATTCCGACACTTTGCTATTTAAAAGAAATTAACGAAATCGGAGCCTGCCGTGTGTGCGTAGTAGAAGTAGAAGGCAAAGAGACACTGGTTGCGTCCTGTAACACAGTTGTGGAAGAAGGCATGGTGGTATATACCAACAGCTACAAAGCGCAGCATGCCCGCCGTATGAACGTACAGCTGATTCTGTCAGAGCACGATGCACATTGTGCTTCCTGTGTCAGAAGCGGAAACTGTACCTTACAGACGGTAGCCAATGATCTGAACATCGGAGATGTACCATTTGGTGAAAAATACGAGAAAAACGAGTGGTCACAGGATTTCCCGCTTGTCCGTGATGCAAGCAAATGTATCAAATGTATGCGTTGTGTACAGATCTGTGATAAAGTACAGGATCTGAAGATATGGGATGTGATCAATACCGGAAAACGTACCAGCGTAGGTGTATCCGGCAGAAAGCAGATTACGGAATCCGACTGTGCCCTTTGTGGTCAGTGTATCACACATTGTCCGGTGGGCGCACTGCATGAGAGAGATGACATCGAGAAACTGATGGATGCCGTACATGATCCGGACAAGATCGTAGTTGTTCAGATTGCACCGGCTGTTCGTGCTGCCTGGGGAGAAGGTCTTGGCCTCAGCCGTGAGATGGCAACCGAAAAACGAATGGCAGCAGCAGTCCGTGCACTTGGTGTGGATTATGTATTTGACACG
This sequence comes from uncultured Eubacterium sp., assembly GCA_902475415.1. Lineage (GTDB taxonomy): Bacteria > Bacillota > Clostridia > Lachnospirales > Lachnospiraceae > Eubacterium_I. The sequence continues at coordinate 16,157 of CABRZK010000015.1, read as the reverse complement.
AATTTCTCCGCAGATCTGACGATTATGGAAGAGGGAAATGAATTCCTGGAGCGCATGACACATGCCGATGAGTATTCCTGGCCGATGTTCACTTCCTGCTGTCCGGGATGGGTTCGCTTCGTTAAATCTCAGTATCCGGATATGGTAAAAAATCTGTCAACCGCAAAATCACCGCAGCAGATGTTTGGGGCAGTTGCAAAATCCTATTATGCACAGATCCTGGATGTAGATCGTTCCAGAATCTTCAGTGTATCTATCATGCCATGTGTGGCAAAAAAACACGAATGTGAGATTCCGGTTATGAACGATGCGGGTGCAGGACAGGATGTAGACATCTCCCTGACAACCAGAGAGCTGGATCGAGTACTGAAAGCAGAGCTGATTTCTCCGGCGTTCCTTCCGGAAGAAGAGTTTGACCAGCCTCTTGGCGTGGGATCCGGAGCAGGCGTGATTTTTGGTGCAACCGGTGGCGTCATGGAAGCGGCCCTGAGAACAGCGTATTATGTACTGAATGGCAAAAACCCGGATCCGGATATGTTCCGTGCTGTACGTGGTATGGATGGAATTAAAGAAGCCGAGGTAGAAATCGCAGGAATCACCATCAAAGCAGCAGTTGTCAGTGGCCTTGGAAATACAAGAAAACTGATGGAAAAAATTCAGTCCGGTGAAGCTCAGTATCATTTTGTAGAAGTAATGGCCTGCCCGGGCGGCTGTGTTGGCGGTGGTGGACAGCCGATCACTGACGGAGTGGAACTGGCACATGTCCGTGGAGACAATTTGTACAAACTGGATAAAAATAACCCACTTCGTTTTTCACATGAGAATCCGTCTGTTATTAAAGCATACGAAGATTTCTTTGAAAAACCACTTTCTCACAAATCTCATGAACTGTTACATACAGATCATGAAGCATGGAAAATGCCGAATCAGAGATAATTAAGAATATAAAATGAATGAAAATGTGCGGCCAGCGGATTATCTGTTGGCTGCACATTTTTTGTTCTGTAAAAATAACGGGAAACGTACAATAGAAGTAATGAAGATAAGGTGGATAACCGAATCGATGATAAAACGTATTTTTACTATATGTTTTTCTATTATATGTCTCCTTACGTTCTGGACTCAGAATACGATGGCTGGAGAATTTGTGATGCAGACCCAAATGGAAAGAAACTGGATGGATACTACAGGGCAATTTGCTGATTTTCACCGGGAGGACCTTAACCTGTATGCCCGGAGTGCTGTTCTAACAGATGCAGCTACAGGACGTATTTTATACGGAAAGTCAGCAGATACTCCAATGGCAAATGCCAGTACAACGAAGATCCTGACCTGCCTGCTGGCCATAGAAAGTGGAAAGCTTTCTGATACGGTTCCCTTTTCGGAAAACGCCTGCAAAATGCCGGAAGTGAAACTGGGGTGTGGGGAAGAAAGTCAGTTTATACTGGAGGATCTATTGTATTCGCTGATGCTGGAGTCTCATAATGATACAGCAGTGGCGCTGGCTGAGTACCTGTCAGGCAGTGTGGAGGCATTTGCAGAAAAAATGAATTGCCGTGCAGCAGAACTTGGCTGTTGCAATACGCATTTTGTGTCACCGAACGGACTGGATGCCACGGATTCCGTGGGAGAACATCAGACCACAGCCTATGATCTCAGCCTGATCATGGCTGCCTGTATCCGGGATGAAACATTTCTGAAGATTACAGAAACGGCATCAAAAACCATTCAGAGTCTGGATGGAAACTTTCAGAAAACGTTATACAACCATAATGCTTTGCTGACCATGCTAAAGGGAACTCTGTCCGGGAAAACCGGATTTACTACAAAGGCGGGATATTGCTATGTGGGGGCATATTGTGAGGAGGACAGAACGTATACGTTTGCCCTGCTGGCCTGTGGATGGCCAAATCATAAAGGTTATAAATGGGAAGATTCTAAAAAACTGATTACCTATGCAAAGGAACGATATCACTGGAAGACCTGGGTACAGCCGTCGGAAATGCAACAGGTGACAATCTTGAATGGAGTGTTTCCTTCCACAAACCGGTGCCGGAAAAATCTCTTTACAGATGAAAACAGTTTTGCTGATGTTGAAACAATTTCGGTGGGAACAGATGAGTTCCGGGAAAAACTGCTTTTATCGGATACCGATGAAATCGCGGTGGAATGGAAGCTTCCGAAAAACCTCCCGGCACCGGTAAAACAGGGCCTGTGCGTGGGAGAAAGAATCATACGATTAAATGGGGAACCGATTTTTACACAGCCGGCATATGCACTGGAAACGGTGGAAAAATTTGACTTTGCCTGGTGCCTGCGACATGTCTTTTATTTTGCAGGAAATTTTTCTAAGTTTCCTGTAAAATAAAGCACTTCGTGCAAACGATGCGCAGCTTCGCGCGCGGAATAAAAGCTGCGTTTTATAAGATTTTTAATGAGAGAGTGCGTGTTAACACACTTTTGTTCTGATATTGTGTCTTTCTGGATTTTGAGGTATACTATCATATGATTGAATTGCCCGTTAATGGAAATGCTGCAGGAATCAGTATGAAATTACATATGATTTCTGAAATGCACAGGTGCAAATACAGCAAAAGGACGGGAAAATCATATCCGGTCTGGACGAAAACAGATCAGATAAAAAATGGAGAAGAGAAATGAATAATTCAAATGAACTGATTAACAGGATCAATGACAGGTACAGCAGCATGAGCAAAGGACAGAAACTGCTGTCCACGTACATTACAGACAATTATGACAAAGCGGTATTTCTGACAGCGGAAAAACTGGGAAAAGTCGTTGGGGTGAGTGAATCCACGGTTGTACGGTTCGCAACACATCTGGGGTATCGTGGTTATCCTGAATTTCAGAAAGCACTGGAAGAACTGGTGCGCAATAAGCTGAATTCGATTCAACGTATGGAAGTGACTTACGGAAGAATCAGCCAGTCCAAGATATTAGACACCGTGCTGCAGTCAGATGCGGAAAAAATTAAAAGTACATTGGAACAGATTGACCAGAATGCATTTGAGGCTGCATTGGATATTATATTAAATGCAAAGCATATTTATATCGTTGGAATCAGAAGCTGTGCTTCGCTGGCAAGTTTTATGGCGTTTTATTTTAATTTAATGTTTGATAACGTTCATCTGCTCCATACTAGCAGTTCCAGTGAACTGTTTGAACAGATGGTGCGGATCAGTGAGGAGGATGTGATTATCGGTATCAGTTTTCCACGGTATTCCATGCGTACGTTAAAAGCCATGGAATTTGCAAATAACCGAAATGCAAAGGTGATTACCCTGACAGACAGCGTGCATTCCCCGATGAACCTGTATTCTTCCTGCAATCTGATCGCAAAAAGTGATATGGCATCCATCGTGGATTCTCTGGTGGCACCGTTGAGTGTGATCAATGCTCTGATCGTGGCCCTGTGCATGAGAAAGCAGAGTGAAGTGGCTGAGACGCTGGAGACACTGGAAGATATCTGGGATGAGTATCAGGTATATGAAAGCGATGAGATCAACTACATTGATGACCATATGAAAATGCGGTATGGAAAAGTCGATAAAGTCGAGAAAAATTCCTGAAAGAAGGATGAAAAGAAAGAACAAAAAGAAAAAATCGGAGAATGTGAATGAGTAAAGTAGCGGTAATAGGCGGCGGTGCGGCCGGTATGATGGCGGCCTGCGCGGCAGCGGAAAACGGGCATCAGGTGACCTTGTATGAACGGAATGAAAAACTGGGCAAAAAGATATATATCACCGGTAAAGGCCGGTGCAATCTGACGAATGCCTGTGATACAGAAGAACTGTTTGCGGCAATCAAGCGAAATGCAAAATTTCTGTACAGTGCGATTTACGGGTTTGACAATCATGCGGTGATGCAGTATTTTGAAACACTTGGTCTGGCCATCAAGACAGAACGTGGGAATCGTGTATTCCCACAGTCAGATCATGCATCGGATGTCATCCGGGCTCTGGCGGATGAACTGCGAAGAAAGCATGTGAAAGTCTGTCTGAATACAAAAGTGACACAGATCTGTCGAAGTGAAGAGGGGATTAGTGGCGTCATCTGGGATTGTTCTGATACAAAGGAAAGACAGCAAAAAACGGCATATGATGCAGTGATCGTAGCCAGTGGTGGAGTATCTTATCCGACCACCGGGTCAGACGGATCAGGATTTGAACTGTGCCGGGAACTGGGACATACCGTGACCGATCTTCGGCCATCTCTGATCGGCATGACAACAAAGGAAGCCTACATTCCACAGTTACAGGGGCTGTCCCTGAAAAATGTCTTCCTGACGATCAAAGACGGAAAAAAGGTATTGTATTCTGATTTTGGTGAGATGCTTTTTACACATCAGGGAATCAGCGGACCACTGGTGTTGACAGGAAGCAGTTGCATTCCGGATAAATCCCTCGGAAAAGAACTTCCTTTCTGGATCGATCTGAAACCGGCATTGACCCGGGAACAATTAGACAAGCGTCTGCAACGGGAATTTTCTGAAAACCTGAACCGTCAGTTTAAAAATGCAGTGCACGGTCTGGTGCCGGCAAAAATGCTGCCGGTGCTCATTGAACTGTCCGGTATCGATCCGGAAAAGAAAGTCCATTCTGTGACAAAAGAAGAACGTGGACATCTGCTGGAACTGCTGAAAGCATTTCCGGGAACGATTACAGGGCTTGGACGTATGGAAGAAGCCATTATTACCCGGGGCGGCATCAAAGTCAAAGAAGTCAATCCCTCCACGATGGAATCCAAACTGGTTCCGGGACTGTACCTGTGCGGGGAAATGCTGGATGTAGATGCAGTGACCGGGGGCTTTAATCTGCAGATTGCCTGGTCCACCGGTTATCTGGCAGGAAGCAGTGTATCATCAAATTAAAGAGAGGTATGAGATTAATGAGTTTTAATATAGCAATCGACGGACCGGCGGGAGCCGGAAAAAGTACTATCGCCAAGAAACTGGCAAAAAAGATATCTTTTATCTATGTAGATACAGGAGCCATGTATCGTGCTATGGGATATTATTTTATCCAGCATGGCATTGCAGCAGAGGATGAAAAAGCAATTGAGGAAGCCTGCGGAAAAATTCAGGTAACCCTGGCTTATGAAAACGGTGTGCAGAAAGTACTTCTGAACGGAACGGATATCTCAGATAAAATCCGTCAGGAAGAAGTGGGAAATATGGCATCGGCCACCAGCGGATACCCGTTTGTCCGGGCAAAACTGCTGGATCTGCAGCGTGATATGGCTGCACAGCACAATGTGATCATGGATGGCCGTGACATCGGGACCTGCGTATTGCCGGAGGCACAGCTGAAAGTGTTCCTGACTGCCAGCGTGGAAGTGCGTGCAAAGCGCCGTTTTGATGAACTGACGCAGAAAGGTGAAAACTGTGATCTGGATGCCATAGCCCGGGATATCAAAGAGCGTGATGAGCGTGATATGAATCGTGAAATTGCACCACTGAAGGCAGCGGAGGATGCAGTGATGCTGGATTCTTCCAACCTGAACATCGATGAGGTTGTTGAGGCGATTTATGAACTGGCGAAAAAGGCAGGATTAGAGGCATGAGAGTAGAACTTGCAAAAATGGCCGGTTTCTGTTTTGGTGTAAACAGGGCGGTTGATACCGTCTATCAGGAAGCGGAAAGCCACACGCCGGTTTATACCTACGGTCCGATCATCCATAATGAGGAAGTGATTGCAGATCTTGAGAAAAAAGGAGTCCGGGTGATCCATTCGCTGGAGGAAGCAAAAGAGCAGCCGGAAGGCACCATGATCATCCGTTCCCACGGAGTGACCAAGGCAGAGCAGGATGCCCTGCAGGCAGATGGCCTGCGTGTGGTGGATGCCACCTGTCCTTTTGTGAAGAAAATCCACCGGCTGGTGCATGAGTATTCAGAAAAAGGGTGTCTGGTGATTATCATAGGAAGTGCTGATCATCCGGAAGTGCAGGGAATTGTCGGCTGGTCACATCCGGAACGTACAATTGTCATCAATCATGAGTCAGATGTGGAAAAACTGAACCTGGATGGATGGAAAAAGGTCTGTATTGTCGCACAAACAACATTTAATTACAATAAATTTCAAGAACTTGTTGAAATTATTCAAAAAAAAGGGTATGATAGTGAGAGTACGGTGGACAAGGATAGAGAGTTTATCGTGCACAACACCATATGCAGTGCCACAAAAGAACGTCAGGAAGCTGCCAAAGAGCTTTCAACAAAAGTGGATGCCATGCTGGTGATCGGCGGATTAAGCAGTTCCAATACGCGGAAACTGTATGAGATCTGCTCTGAAAATTGTCAAAATACTTACTTTATACAAACGAAAGAAGATCTGAAGCATACTGATTTTTCGCGTTTCGACTACGTAGGTATTACAGCTGGGGCTTCTACCCCAAATAATATTATTGAGGAGGTTCAAAAATATGTCAGAAATGAGTTTTGAACAAATGTTGGAAGAATCTTTAAAAACAATCAGAAATGGAGAGGTAGTCGAAGGCACTGTTATAGATGTGAAACCGGATGAAATTATCCTGAACATTGGCTATAAATCAGACGGAATTATTACCAGAAACGAATACACAAATGACTCTAACGTAGACCTTACTACTGTAGTATCCGTTGGTGACACAATGGAAGCAAAAGTTCTGAAAGTAAATGACGGTGAGGGACAGGTTCTCCTTACATACAAACGTCTTGCAGCAGAAAAAGGAAGCGAGCGTCTGAAAGAGGCATTCGAGAACGGCGAAGTTTTAACAGGTACTGTAAGCCAGGTATTAGACGGTGGCTTAAGTGTTGTTCTGGATGAGACAAGAATCTTCATCCCGGCAAGCCTTGTATCTGATACTTATGAGAGAGATCTTGGCAAATACAAAGATCAGGAGATTCAGTTCGTATTAACTGAGTTCAACCCGAGAAGAAGACGCATCATCGGTGACAGAAAACAGCTTCTGGTTGCTGAGAAAGAGCGTAAACAGAAAGAATTATTAGAGAAGATCAACGTAGGTGATGTAATCGAGGGAACTGTTAAGAATATTACAGATTTCGGTGCGTTCATCGATCTTGGCGGCGCAGACGGACTGCTTCACATCTCTGAGATGTCCTGGGGCCGTGTAGAGAACCTGAAAAAAATCTACAAAGTTGGCGATACTGTAAAAGTATTCATCAAAGATATCAAAGATACAAAAATTGCGCTCAGCGTAAAATTCCCGGAGGAGAATCCTTGGAACAATGCAACTGAGAAATATGCAGCAGGTACTGTTGTAACAGGTAAAGTTGCACGTATGACAGACTTTGGTGCTTTCGTAGAGCTTGCACCGGGTGTAGATGCATTGCTTCATGTTTCCCAGATTTCCAGAGATCACGTTGAGAAACCATCTGATGTATTAAGCATTGGTCAGGAAATCGAAGCTAAAATCGTTGATTTCGATGAGGCAGACAGAAAGATCAGCCTGAGCATCAAAGCACTTGCTCAGAATACAGAGGCTGATGAGGCAACTGAGGAAGAGTAAGATTTGAAATAAAAATCAAAAATCTAAGTAAAAATATTCAAAAGGAGAATGCGAAAGCATTCTCCTTTTATTGATGTTCAGAATTCTTTGTTAAAAGATTGCAAGAACACATTTTTATTTAAGAAGCTGATTTAAATAGGCAGATATAAAGTCATATAAGGAGTTTCGTACAGATTCGGGAAACTCAATGTCCATTTCAAAATTGTTATTCCATGCAGGAAGTTCAAAATAACTTGCAGTGTCATGAAACTCCCGGCGCAGATAAACATTTTTGATCGGCGCGGTATGCATGAGATAATCACATTGTTTGGCGAGAAAACAGTTTTCTCTGGTTGCTTTCTGACGGTGAGCGGAATCTACATAGGTTCCTAGACTTTTATGTATGATCGTATCTTCTTCCGGCAGATAGTAATAATTTTTGAAATCCGGAAAGTAATGACGCAGGAATCCATGGTGAACCGGAAAAGACAGCAGGGCTTCCTCACCATTCAGTATAAGGGAGGCTTCTTCCGAAATCCAGGTCAGCTTTTGCGGGAAGTTATATTCCGGCTGTAATCGGATATTGCAGAAGGTTTTCTGATCCGCAGACTGACAATTGATATTACAGATCTGAAAGTTACCTCTGAAAAAATCAATGTAGGTCAGCAGTTCTACCAGATCATACATGCCCCGGACATCTTCCAGGTTATGCAGCAGGAGATTATGGAGCAGTTCCTGTTCTTTTGATGGATTTTTCTGGTACAGATGATACTGTGCGATGAGTTCTTTGCCACTGTACAGGTCCTCGCGTTCACACCCGAGAAATGTTTCGATGGATTTCTGCTTATAATCAGGCAGAACAAGGACATTTTTCAGTCGGCAGGCTTCCCGGTATAAATCCACAGATGTGATATCGGATGAAAGATAAGCGCCATTTTTCCAGGTGTCAGACAATAACTCTGTGCTGTTGGCAATATATCGTTTTTTCAGAAAAGGAAGATCAAAGGTGTTGCCGTTAAAGGTGACAATTGTCCGATGGGTTTGTAATAATTTTGCCAGTGCGGCAAGAATTTCAATTTCCTGCTCCCGGTTTTCGGCAAAAAAAAGCTGTATGGTAATGTCAGAACCCGTCCGGTAAGAACAGCCAATGCAGTAAATGAAATGTCTGGTAGCGGACAGACCGGTGGTTTCAATATCCAGTAACAGCATGTCATCGGTCAGAAAATGTCTTGTATATACACTTAATTCCTGTAAAGAAAAGATTTTTTGCTCTGTGATCATAAGAAAAGATATCTCCTATCGGTTTTGTATTTATTATAGTTCATATGGTATTTTTTTCAATACAAAAGGAATTTTGCACGGAATTTAGTACTTTTTTTGGGAAGTGTGTTATAATATTTTTCGATATTATGCAGAATATATAAAATTTCTGTGGAAACTATTTTAGAGAAAGTGGGGCACAGGTTATGGGCTTATGTACTTTTAAGGGCGGTGTCCATCCATATGATGGAAAGGACTTGTCGAAAGATAAACCGATCAAGGAATATTTACCCAAAGGTGATCTGGTTTATCCATTATCACAGCACATTGGTGCACCGGCAAAGCCAGTCGTTGCAGTAGGTGATGCTGTAGTAAAAGGTCAGATGATCGCTGAGGCTGGCGGTTTTGTATCTGCACCGATTTATGCAACCGTATCCGGAACCGTTAAGGCAATTGAGCCGAGACGTGTAGCAGTCGGAGACATGGTGAATTCTATCGTAGTTGAAAATGATGGTGAATTCAAATCACTGGAGTTTACACCGGTAGAAGATGTATCCACTCTGAGCAAAGAGGAGATTATCAAGAAGATTCAGAATGCCGGTATTGTGGGCATGGGTGGTGCGGGTTTCCCGACGCACGTAAAACTTTCTCCGAAAGAGCCGGAGAAAATCGACTACATTATTGCAAACTGTGCAGAGTGTGAGCCGTATCTGACTTCCGATTACAGACGAATGATCGAGGAGCCGGAGAAATTAATTGAAGGAATGCGTATCATTCTTTCTCTGTTTGACAATGCAAAAGGTATCTTTGGTATCGAGGATAACAAACCGGATTGTATTGCCAAACTGACAGAACTGACAAAAAATGAGCCGCGTATGGAAGTAAAAGCGCTGAAGACAAAATATCCACAGGGTTCTGAGCGTCAGCTGATTTTTGCAACAACAGGCAGAGCAATCAATTCTACCATGCTTCCGGCAGATGCCGGCTGTATCGTAGACAACGTTGACACCATCGTTGCTATTTATCACGCTGTAAAACTTGGCAGACCTCTGATGCACCGTATTGTTACCATCACTGGTGATGCAATCGCAGATCCGCAGAACTTCTATGTCTGTATCGGAACCAATTATGCAGAGCTGGTAGAAGCAGCAGGCGGATTCAAGACACAGCCGAAGAAAGTAATCTCCGGTGGTCCGATGATGGGATTTGCAATGTTCGGACTTGATGTTCCGACCACCAAGACAACATCCGCGCTGTTATGTCTGACAGAGGATGCGGTTGAGGATGCAAGCCAGAATGCGACAGCATGTATTAACTGTGGCCGTTGTGTGGAAGCATGTCCATCCAGAATTGTTCCTTCCAGACTTGCTGATTTTGCTGAAAATCATCTGGAAGAGCCATTCGAGCAGTGGCACGGCATGGAATGTGTAGAATGTGGAAGCTGCAGCTTCACATGTCCTGCAAAGAGAAATCTTGCACAGTCTATCAAATCCATGAGAAAAACAATTCTTGCAAACAGACGGAAAAAATAAAAAACGTTAGAAAGAGGTGGATTATTGTGAGTGAGTTATACAATGTTACATCATCACCACATATAAGAGCCAAAGACAGTACCCAGAGAATCATGCTGTATGTAATCATTGCATTACTTCCGGCAACTGTATTTGGTATTATCAATTTCGGACCGCGTGCACTGGCAGTTGTAGTTGTTTCTATCGCAAGCTGTCTGGTATCCGAATACTTATATAATAAAATTGCACACAAGAAACAGACCGTTGGCGATTTAAGCTGTGTTGTAACCGGTTTACTTCTCGGTCTGAACCTGTCACATACTGTACCGTTCTTCATTCCAATCATCGGTGGCGCATTTGCAATCGTTGTTGTAAAAATGATCTTCGGCGGACTTGGACAGAACTTCATGAACCCGGCACTTGGCGCAAGATGCTTCCTGCTTCTTGCATTTACAGGCCCGATGACAAGCTTTACTTTTGATGGAGTGTCCGGAGCTACTCCGCTGGCGGTAATCAAAGGCGGCGAACTTTACAGTGACACAATGGCTATGTTTACAGGTCGTATCGCAGGTACCATCGGTGAGACATCTGTGATCGCACTTCTGATCGGAGCTATTTTCCTGATTCTGATGGGCGTGATCGATCTGAGAATCCCGGGTACATACATTATTACTTTTGTTGTGTTTATTGTACTGTTTGGTGGACATCTGACAAGCGGCGATCTTGGACAGTTCGTTGTTCAGGAAGTATGCGGTGGTGGTCTGATCCTTGGTGCATTCTTCATGGCAACTGATTATGTAACTTCTCCGATTACTCCGAAAGGAAGGATCATTTACGGTATTATCTGCGGATGCCTGCTTGGTATCTTCCGTATGTTTGGTGCATCAGCTGAGGGATGTTCTTACTCCATCATCTTCGCAAACATGCTGGTACCGTTGATCGAGAGATTTACAATTCCGAAACCATTTGGTAAAGGAGGGGAAAAATAATGAATGGAAAAATCATTAAAGACGCCCTGATCCTTTTCCTGATCACAGTTATCGCAGGTCTTGGTCTGGGTGCTGTATATGGTATTACAAAGGTTCCGATTGAAAAAGCAAATTATAATATTCAGCAGAATGCATACCGTACCGTATTCCCGGATGCAGATACATTCAATGATATGGATGATTTTGATTCAGCAAAAGCGACAGAAGCCGCAGCTGCAGCAGGTTATGCAGATGACACAATTGAAAACTGTGTGGTAGCCGTAGATGCAAGCGGTGCTGAACTTGGATATGTTATTTCCGTAACAGACCCGAACAGTTATGGTGGAGACGTTACATTATCCATCGGTGTGACAAATGATGGTACACTGAACGGATACTCCATTACAACCATCAATGATACTGCCGGCCTTGGTATGAAAGCAAAAGAAGATGCATTTTCTTCCCAGTTTGCAGGCAAACAGGTAGAATCATTTGAAGTTACAAAGACAGGTGCAACATCTGATAACCAGATCGATGCGATCAGTGGTGCTACAATCACATCAAACGCTGTTACAAGTGCGGTAAATGCTGGTCTGGCTTATTACAGAACACTTGCACAATAACAGGAGGGGAACTTTTAAATGAATAAGTGTATAGAGCGTATTGTAAACGGTATCGTGAAAGAGAACCCTACCTTCGTCATGTTGATTGGTATGTGTCCGACACTGGCCGTTACAACTTCAGCTATCAATGGTATTGGTATGGGTCTCTCTACGACACTCGTACTTGTATTTTCAAACCTTTTAATTTCACTGCTCCGTAAGATCATTCCGGACAGTGCACGTGTACCGGCATTCATCGTTGTCGTTGCATCACTGGTAACTATCGTACAGTTTTTACTTCAGGGTTATGTTCCATCCCTGTACGCATCACTGGGTATCTACATCCCACTGATCGTAGTAAACTGTATCATTCTTGGCCGTGCCGAGAGTTATGCTTCCAAGAACCCGGTTCTTCCGTCTATCTTTGATGGTATTGGTATGGGACTTGGATTTACTCTGGGTCTGACCTGTATCGGTGCTGTTCGTGAGATCCTCGGATCCGGACAGATCTTCGGTTTCCAGCTTCTTCCGCTGGCTGACGCAGCTGCTGGAAAAGCAGGTTATACACCGTTGACAATTTTTGTACTTGCTCCTGGAGCATTCTTTGTATTAGCTATGCTGATCGCAATCCAGAATGCATACCGTGAAGCAAAACGCAAAAAAGGTATTGCAGTGAAAGAGAGAAGCGGATGCTTCGACGGTGACTGCGCAGCTTGTACAAGCGGCAGCTGTGAAGGCAAAGTGTTCACTGCAGGAACAGATGAGAAAGAATAAGGAGGAAAGGTTCAGATGAAAGAAGTATTACTTATCGCAATCGGCTCTGCCATTGTAAATAACGTTGTCCTGAGCCAGTTCCTTGGCTTATGTCCGTTTTTCGGTGTATCCAAAAAGGTAAATACTGCAGCCGGAATGGGCGCAGCAGTTATCTTCGTTATTACAATTGCATCCTTTATCACAAGTGTGCTGGATAAATTTATCCTGCAGCAGTTTGATATCACATATTTAAGAACAATTGTATTTATTCTTGTCATCGCTGCACTGGTTCAGTTTGTAGAGATGTTCATGAAGAAATCAATGCCGCCACTGTATAATGCGCTTGGTATTTTCTTACCGCTGATCACAACAAACTGTGCCGTTCTCGGTGTTGCCCTGAACAACGTACAGTATGGTTATGGTATTGGTGTAAGTACAGTTAACGGTTTCGCAACAGCAGTTGGATTTACCATTTCAATCGTCATCATGGCAGGTATTCGTGAGAAAATCGAATACAACGATATCCCGACACCGTTCAAAGGTTCTGCTATCGTTCTGGTAACAGCAGGTCTGATGTCAATTGCATTTATGGGATTTTCCGGTGTCATTTAGGAGGGTATACAGATGAGTGTTTCAGCAATTATTCTTGCCGCTGCCGTAGTCGGCGGAACAGGTATTGTCATTGGTATCATCCTTGGGATTGCCGGTGAGAAATTCAAAGTAGAAGTAGACCCGAAAGAGGAAGAAGTATTAGCAGCTCTTCCGGGAAATAACTGTGGTGGCTGTGGTTTTGCCGGATGTTCCGGTCTGGCTGCAGCAATTGCAAAAGGTGAAGCAGAAGTAGGTTCCTGCCCGGTCGGCGGAGCTGCTGTAGCAGCAAAAATCGGTGCAATTATGGGTCAGGAAGTTGGCGAATCTGTTCGTGAAGTTGCATTTGTAAAATGTGCAGGTACATGTGAGAATGCAAACAAAGATTATGAGTATTACGGAGTAGAGGACTGCTCCATGATGAGCTTTGTACCAAACGGTGGTCCGAAGACATGTAACTATGGATGTCTTGGATTTGGTGAGTGTGTCAAAGCTTGTCCGTTTGATGCAATCCACATCAAAAACGGCGTTGCTGTAGTGGATAAAGAGCAGTGTAAAGCCTGCGGAAAATGTATCAAAGCCTGCCCGAAAAACTTGATCGAGCTTGTACCGTATGATGCAAAACATGCTGTACAGTGTTCTTCACAGGATAAAGGTAAACAGGTTATGACTGCATGTAAAGTCGGATGTATCGGATGTAAGATGTGTGAGAGAGTCTGTGAGTCAGGCGCTGTTACTGTTGAGAACAATATCGCACACATTGATCAGACAAAATGTACCGGATGCGGCGCATGTGCTGAAAAATGTCCGAAGAAGATCATTACAGGCAGAAAAGTTACTGCATAATCGATCTGAAAAATCAAATATTGATGTAGAATGCTGCCCTGAAATTCAGGGCAGCATTTTTGTGACACAGGATTTAAAAAAGATGAAAAGCAGGTTTATAAATGTACAAAATTCTGTTATAATACTAACTTAATAGAGTTGAAGGTAAATTTCAAGAATTTATCCTTTGCGATATTTTGAAGGAGTATACCAATGAATGTGAATGATTATTTTAAATACAAGAAACGTATAGTTGTAAAGATCGGTTCTTCCTCTCTGCAGCATCCACAGACCGGAAGTATGAATCTGATGAAAATCGAGAAGCTGGTTCGCGAATTATGCGATCTGCGCAATCAGGGGATGGATGTGTGTCTGGTAAGTTCCGGTGCGATTGCGGTCGGACGGCAGGCCATTGGATTGCAGAGCAGACCGGAGGATATTTCAACAAAACAGGCCTGTGCGGCAGTGGGGCAGGCGCGTCTGATGATGACCTATCAGCGGATGTTTGCGGAATATAACCAGACGGCAGGACAGATTCTGATGACAAAGGATACCATTCTGGAGGAAGAATCCTGTCAGAATGCACATAATACCTTTGAAGAAATGTTTCGTCTTGGCATAATTCCTGTTGTAAATGAAAATGATACAGTATCCACTTACGAGATGCATTTTGGTGACAATGACACGTTGTCAGCACTGGTATCTTCCCTGGTTGGAGCAGATTTGCTGATTTTGTTGTCGGACATTGACGGACTGTATACTGATGATCCAAGAAAAAGTCCGGATGCGACACTTGTGGAATGTGTGGAAAAAATGAATGCGCACTATGATGCCATGGCAAAACAGTCAACCGGAAGTGATGTGGGCACCGGCGGCATGGCGACGAAACTGACTGCAGCAAGAATTGCAACTGCCTCCGGTACAGACATGATCATCGCGAACGGCAAAGATGTGGGAATCATTCATCAGATTATCAGCGGCAGCTTTAAGGGCACTCTGTTCCGGGCACAGAATGATGAATTCTTTGATATTCATCAGTATCTGCAGGAACATTAAAAGCTTGAAATTTATCCGTTCTATTTAAAAATGGTCAATCTGTGCGGGGATAGTTTTGGAAAAATAATAAGAATAAGGGAAATCGCAGAAAAGATAGAAAAAACTGACAGATAAAACTAGAAAATAAAAAACAGGACCATCTGTGAGTCCTGAGAAAGAGAGCAACTAATGGGAATTACAGACGAAAAAATCAAAAGAATCAATGAATTATATCATAAAGCCAAAGCGGAAGGACTGACAACTGCGGAGAAAAAAGAGCAGGCGGTTCTACGGGAAGAATATATCGCTTCTTTTCGTAAAAATCTGCGCAGTCAGTTAAACCAGATCGACATCCAGAATAAAGATGGTTCCATTGAAAATCTGGGTGAAAAATATGGAAAGAAAGTTATTAAATAGTCACGGCAGCTAAATGTTGCAGTGAACTACAATGATAAATTGCAGGAGTTTGAAGATATAAATGAAATGCAGTAAAATAGAAGAACAATAAAAAGAAAGCTATAGCCGGGCGAATCACGGAAATTTGTGAGATCTGCTCAGCTATAGCTTTTTTGTATTGCTGCAAGAATGGCGGCAGGAGAGTGATCTTCTGCGGAAAGGGTATAAATCGGTTCATGAATGGAATTCAGATCATGTGCATCGGAACTGCATAAATGATTGCAGGAGACCAGATACGGGAACTGTTTCTGCAACTTTGGCCAGTCAGCTTCGTCTTTGATTTCTGCACAGGAAAAGCGGCTTCCATCGGGGATAAATCCAAGGTTTCCAAGTAAACTGGTACTTGCTTTGTTGATATGAGCAGGAACCATGATGCCGTGATATTGAGCTGTCAGGTCATAGACTGCATCAAAAGGGATATCTGTGGCGGAAATCAGAAGCCGGTTTTCCTGATCGAGCACCCGGTCTTCCACATCACAGATAAGCTGATCACCAAAAAGAGCCGGTTTGTTTGGTATGTCAGGCAGATGAGAGGATATATACCGGTCAAAATCCATGGCATCTGCCAGATTTTGAAAATAGCATAATACATGGACTTCTTCCGTCGTTGTAAGCTCCATGCCGGGAAGGCATACTATACCGTAGGCATCTGC
>CABRZK010000014.1 GCA_902475415.1 uncultured Eubacterium sp. | reverse complement strand
CATAATTATACGCCGGTTTCGGTGTACGATTATGTGTGGAAACTGGGGCTTCCGGAACACATTGTGAACCATTTCCTGGAAGGTCGTCATGAACTGCCGGATCTGATCGGGTATGTAAAAAGTGGAAAAGCAAAAATTCAAAAAGTGACACTGAATTTTATTCCGAATGCAGATGGCACTTTTTTACATCGGGATGAAATCTGGGATATGCTGACCAAATGTCCGGATATCTGTGTCGTGGATGGTGGTTTCCATAATATTGAATTTACTGCAGCAAATGTAAATAAAGGGTTGGGATTGCGATTCCTTGCAAAGGAACTTGGTACTACAATAGAAGAATCAATGGCTGTCGGTGACAGTGGAAACGACGCAGAAATGCTGGTGGCAGCAGGACTGGGAGTTGCCATGGGAAATGCATCGGATGAAATAAAGGCACTCGCGGATGCAGTGACACTTTCCAATGAAGAAAATGGTGTCGCTTACGCGATAGAACAGTATATCCTGCACAAATGATTGCAAAAAGATATGAATGGTGCAGCAGAAACTGAAAAAAGAGTATATAAAACATACAAAATATTGTAGAATAAAGAGGTGAAAGCAATTTCATCTCTTTTTTCTGTCAGTAAACAGAACAAAAAAATAGTTGTTATTTTGGATCAGACAGATATTGCCCGGAGTTAGAGATGAAATATGCATGTTTGAATGAAGGAGGAACTGCGATGACAATAGCTGAATTACAGGAACAGGGAGCCATTTATTTTGATAAAATCACAGACGGATTCAGAGAGTACAAAGACGTCAAACTGGTTATGGATGAAAAACGTGCGCTGGCACATTTTAAAAATCTGAAGAAAGAGTATGGAAATAATCATGCATTTGCAGATTTCTACTACTACAGACTGGATCTTGATGCCCGTGAGATGGTGGATGAGGTTCTGACAGATGCAGATAAGACATATCTGAATCTGATGATGCCCGAAGATCTGGAGGAGGATATTATTTTCCCTCTGGATGATAAACTTCTGAAAATTATTGTAAAATTAAATGCGGAAGAAATACTGTTTTCTACGATTTATTTTCTGCCAAGTGGAAAAGCAGGTGGACGAGGCCGTACTACCTGGTGGGGCAATTACGACAAAGAATATATCTGTTTTTGTGATAAGTAGAAGATAAGAAAAAAGCTGTGCTATTGATAGTTCCTGTCAGTGGGAAGTATCAGTAGCACAGTTTTTTTACAGATATCCGCCGTCAAAAGGAATAATCTGCCCGGTCAGATATTCTGGCGCGGTGAGCAGCTGATATACAAAGGCTGCGACTTCTTCCGGTGCTGCAAACCGACCGGCTGGAATTTCATTTTCCAGATCTGCACGTTCTTCGGCATCAAAGCATGCGTTCATACGGGTGTCTATGACACCGCAGGCAATGGCATTTACCTGGATGTTGCTTGGTGCGAGTTCTTTTGCCAGAGCCTGGGTAAAGAGATTGACGCCACCTTTGCTGGCTGAATAGGCAACTTCACAGGAAGCACCGGTCAGTCCCCACATGGAAGAAATATTGATGATTTTTCCCTTTTTGCGGGAGACCATGTCAGGGATCGCATATTTGCAACAGGAGAAAACGGAAGTCAGGTTTGTATTGATCACGCGATTCCATTCCTGAATATCCATGTCCTGTAGCAGACCGATATGTGAGATGCCGGCATTGTTGATGAGGATATCTACTGTTTCATGCATGGTGTGAATTTCTTCAAACATGGCGTGTACCTGATCGTGGTCAGAAATATCATAGATCAGAGGAGTACAGGGAACCTGGAAGGTTTCTGTCAGTTGTGCTGCGTATGTGGTGAGTTCGGCTTCTGAGGAACGGCAATTCAGAAACAGGCGAATTCCATGAGAAGCCAGACATTGTGCGATTGCTTTGCCGATTCCATGTGAGGCACCGGTAATCAGGGCTGTTTTCATAATAACCTCCATTTATATCTCAGTCTGAGTTGAGTCTATCACTTCTGTAAGTGGTGAGTAATAACAAATTTAAAAATATGGTACGGATGATGTGTGTATTTTTTATGTTATAGGAAATTCCTCTAAATTTATTATAACATTTTTGAATTATCAGATGGTAGCTTATTTTAAAATAGCAGTAAAACCAGTGTGTGATTCAAGTGAACGGCAATAAAACTCAAATGAAAGATATGCGATATACAACCATAATGATAGAATTAGTTCTATAGTGTTTTTCCGAAGGAAGAGTACTGGAGAAGAAACGAGAGAGGAGAAGTTATGGAAGTTTTAGAAATTGGGAAGGTTTTGCGCGATGCCAGAATAGAACATGGGATGACGCAGGAAGATCTGGCATTTGGAATTTGTGCGGTGAGCACCCTGTCCAGAATTGAAAATGGACGGCATAACCCGCAAAACAGAATTTTTGAGGCATTGATGGAGCGGATGGGAGAACAGTCTGGGCGATATATGATGTTTGCCGGACCGCAGACGATGGAACGTCAAAAGTTACAGGAGGAACTGGCACAGGCTGTGCGATGGGGGGATCGCAAAAGTCTGGAAGAAAGTTTGCAGCGTTATCGGAAATTGTCCGGCGAAAAGAAAACAGAAGATGTGCAATGGATAGAACTTGCGACATATGTCCTGGAATGGTGGTGTGGAACGTCATCAGAAGAAATGGAGGACGTATTACTTCAGCTGCTGTATCTGACATATCCTGAATACAGAGGGAGCTGGGAGGCACCACGTAGCTACAATGCCTGTGAAATTCTGATTTTTCAATTGCTGATTGCCTGTCAGGAACAGAAGATGGAGCATGCATGGTGTCGGAAGCAGCTGGAACAGATGCTTAAGGTGCTCAATCAGAAAAATGGAGAGCAGCACTGGCAGAAGCAGGCCTGTATTTCCATCTGCTATCAGATGTCAGCATTATGTCTGATGATGGAAGAGTATCCCGGTTCTGTCAGATATGGAACGGACGGACTTACATTATGCAGGCAAACGGACAGTTACCGGTCAGCGCCAATGCTGCTGTCTGTACTTGCAACGGGAATGACAAAACTCGGGGATACAAAAAAGGCTGGACAGGCAGAAATGTATGCCTGCATGGTAGATAAGATGTTAGCAGTTAAGAATGAACTGCAGATGTTTATAGAAGATATATTATAATAGTTTATAGTTTGAAACCATAGCATAAATGGAAAATACGAAAAAAATATGATATTTTGCGTCTGCGGCATTCACAAATAAAAAAAATGTGCTAAACTAAGGAGAATGCAAATAAGAAATCAATATTAAGGAGATACATAGAATTATGAATATTGTAGTTTTGGCTGGTGGACTCAGCACAGAGAGAGATGTTTCTCTGAATACAGGAACAATGGTAAGCAAAGCATTACGTTACAAAGGACATAACGTTATCATGCTGGATGTTTTCATGGGATATCATGATGAAGAGGAAGATATTACAGGAATTTTTGACCGTTCCGAAGAAGTGAGCGCAGAAGGCGGACAGATTCCGGGAGAAGCTCCGGATATTGCGCAGGTAAAAGCAATGAGAAAGGATCAGTCGGACTGTTTCTTTGGCCCGAATGTTATCCGAATCTGCCAGGCAGCAGATGCTGTATTTATGGCTCTGCACGGTGAGAACGGCGAAAACGGAAAGATTCAGGCAGCCTTTGATTTGTTTGGTATTCAGTATACCGGAAGCCGTTATCTTGGAAGCGCGCTGGCAATGGATAAAGGTATTTCCAAGAAAATGTTTGAGGCAGCAGGCATTCCAACACCGCATGGTATTTCCATGAATAAAGCCCAGCGTGCGACATCGTTTGCAGAGACAGGCTTAAGCCTTCCGTGTGTTGTAAAACCATGTTGTGGCGGTTCCAGTATCGGTGTTACAATTGTCCGTACCGCAGATGAGTATGAAGCTGCTCTGGATGAGGCTTTCAAATACGAGGATGAAATCGTGATCGAGGATTACATCTGTGGACGTGAGTTTTCTGTTGGTGTGATCGATATGCAGGCACTTCCGGTTATTGAGATTGCGCCAATTGAAGGATTTTATGATTTTAAAAATAAATACAAAGCAGGAAGCGCAGTAGAGACCTGCCCGGCAGATCTTCCGGAAGAAGTTGCAAAAGAAATGCAGAAACACGCAGTTGCAGTCTGCCGTGAACTCGGCCTGGATTCTTATGCAAGAATGGATTTCCTGTTAAATGATAAAAATGAGATGTTCTGTCTGGAGGCAAACACATTACCGGGTATGACAGCTACCAGTCTGTTGCCGCAGGAAGCAGCAGCCATCGGCATTCAGTATGAAGATCTGTGTGAGAAACTGATTCAGATTTCACAGGAAAAATACGGAGGAAAGCATGAATAATACAATGAAACAGATGACACTGGACAACATTGCAAAAGCATGTGGCGGTACCTATGTCGGAGAGGAAGGACTGCGTTTCAGTGAGATTACCGGAGCGGTGATCGACAGCCGGCAGGTCGAACCGGGCTACCTGTATATTCCGATTCGCGGAGAACGTGTGGATGGTCATCGTTTTATCCCGGATGTATTTGCAAAAGGTGCACTGGCAGTTCTGTCAGAAGAACCGCTGGACAACCCGGCCGGTCCTTATATTCAGGTGAGTTCCAGTGAACAGGCATTAAAAGATATTGCAGAGTTTTACCGCTCTACACTTTCTATTAAAATTGTCGGAATTACCGGAAGTGTTGGAAAAACAAGTACAAAAGAGATGATTTCTGCGGTACTTGGTCAGAAATACAATGTGCTGAAGACAGAAGGCAACTTTAATAATGAAATCGGCCTGCCGCTTACCATTCTGCGCATTCGCAGGGAGCATGAAGTAGCGGTAGTAGAGATGGGAATTTCCGAGTTTGGAGAAATGCATCGCATTGCAAAAGTGGCAAAACCGGACATCTGTGTGATGACCAACATCGGACAGTGTCACCTGGAAAATCTGATCGACCGGGATGGTGTGCTTCGTGCAAAATCCGAGATTTTCGATTTCCTGAAACCGGATGGTCATATTGTACTGAATGGAAATGATGACAAGCTGATCACTGTACAGGAAGTAAAAGGTGTCAAACCGGTATTTTATTATGTAGAAGATGGTACAGCTCCAAAAGCAGATCTGCCGTATGAGATTACCGCAGATGCCATTGAAAATAAAGGTTTACGTGGTCTGAATGCAGACTTGCATTTTCCGGAGGAAACATGCAGAATTCATGAACCGATTCCAGGTGTACATAATGTATACAATGCATGTGCAGCTGCATGTGTAGGAAGAATCATGGGACTGACCAACGAGGAAATCTGTGAAGGCATTGCCCATGCAAAGACCATTGCCGGACGCACCAATCTGATCACACTGGGAGAGGTTCTGGTTATTGATGACTGCTATAATGCCAATCCGGTGTCTATGAAAGCGTCTCTGGACGTTCTGGCACAGGCAGACGGCCGCAAGATTGCAGTACTCGGTGATATGGGAGAACTCGGTGAGAATGAGCGAGAGATGCACTATGATGTGGGAAAATATGCAGCAAATCAGGGTGTGGACATTCTGTTTTGCTGTGGTGAACTCAGCGAGGAACTTGCAAAAGGTGCACAGCGTGGTCATACGAGAGTGATGCACTTTACAGATCGGGAGAAACTGACACAGGCTCTGATCCCGTATGTGAAATCCGGAGATACTATTCTGGTGAAAGCTTCTCACTTTATGGAGTTCCCGAAGATTGTCCGAGCTCTGGAAGAAGCCCTGGAAGAGTAAAGATATTCTGAAGAGTAAAGAGATTCTGTACTGAATATGAATTATAAAAATAAAATCCTCACAGAAACGAGAATGCTTGTTTCTGTGAGGATTTTTTGCTTTATGAAATTGTGAAAGCATTGTAAGCCTGCATCTTGGACCAGGCAGGATCATTTTAACGGATCAGTCTGCGCTTTCCAGTGCTTTCTGCTGATCCAGCATTTCCTGAATGATATTCTGGGAGTAACGGCCAAGGGCACGTTTTTCCTCTTTGGAAAGTTCTTTCGGATAAATCGGAGCACCATATTGTACAGTGACATGTGTCGGTTTAACAAAAGGAATGTGATCTTTGATGATATCGCGTGTGTGGGAAATTGCCATTGGAATAACCGGACATCCGGTTTTTTCTGCAATTTTCATACTTCCTTCTTTAAAAGGTGCCATCTCATCACTGTCACCGCGGGTTCCTTCAGGGAAAATGCAAATGGAGATTCCCTGTTTCACATATTCGATAGCCTGAAGAATAGTTTTCAGACTTGCCTTCATATCATCCCGTTTCAGGAAAAGGCAGTAAAGCCGCTTCATCCAGATGCTCAGCAGTGGAACTTTTTCCAGAGAATCTTTTGCAATGTAGCCGGTCAGATCCGGGCAGAGGGCGTAAGTGATCATGATATCAAAATAGCTGTTGTGATTAGCCACATACAGAACCGGAGTGTCCTTTGGTACATTTTCCTGTCCCTTTACTGTAAGCTTTACACCGCAGATTGCACAGATGACACGAAAGGCCCACTGCACCATACGCAGACTGCTGATATCCCGCAAACGGGGATTTTTTTTGCCAATCAGCCATTCGACGAATAAAACCGGAATACCGATGATCAGATAGCAGACTGCGAACAAAACTGCAAGAATTGTTCTAAACATAATATTTCCTCCAAGAGTAAAAAACATTTTAAAAAGCAGTGAACGATGTGATGTTATTTTGACGAACATAGTTACAACTGCGTACTCAGTATAACAGATAGTTTTTCAGAAATCCATGCATATTTTAGAAAATCAGCAAATAGAATAGAGCAAGAAATGCGGTGGAGTGAGAACAGCATGAAAAGTACAGGAACAAGGAATGTGATTCGCCATGCGGGAATATTGCTTTGCCTGATGGGGTGTTTGTGGTGTGGCGGCTGCGGAATGCAGAAAATCGGAACAGAAAAAATAAGAGATGTGGATTATACAGTAGTTACGGAAGAAGAAATCCCCGGTGAACTGCTGGAAAAAATTGAAGCGCAGAAAGCAGAAGATTTTAAAATGACCTATATGTTGGATGATGCTTTATATATTGTGCGGGGATTTGGAATGCAGGCGACGGGAGGATACAGTATTCAGGTGCAAAATCTGTATCTGGCAGAAAATGCGCTTTATTTTGAAACAGATCTGATTGGACCGGAAAATGGAAACCAGGAAGAAAAAGCGATCAGTTATCCTTATATCGTCGTGAAAACAGAGAGGCTGGAAGAAAATGTTGTTTTTGAATAAAACTGGAAAATTAAGGAGGAGTGGGACATGGAGTTGATGACAGAATCATTATATATGGAGGAAAAAAAGGGACCTGCCGTTACGCAGGTGACGTTTGATGAGACATACCATCTGCCGGATTATCTGCCGGATTTTTTCTCGGTGATTCTCAGAGAAGGAAGTGTGCAGACGGATGAAAGCAAGTGTGGCACAGGACAGGTTATTGTGAAAGGAACCCTGAAGTTTCATGTGTTGTATCAGACCCGGCAGGGTGAGTGCAATATTGCCAGCCTCGAAGGAGAATTCCCTTATCAGGAAACAGTGGTTCTGGAAGGCTGCGGGGAGTTTGATATGCCACAGACAGAGGTTGTCCTGGAGGATCTGACAATCCGGATGATGAATGCCAGAAAGTTAAATGTCCGTGCACTTATGGAAATCCGGGTTCAGACCAGAGAACGGAAGAAACTGGACATTCCAGTGGGGATTGCGCAGAACCAGGGAGAAGAAGCGCTGGAAATGCAGACACAGACAGAAAACTATCTGGAACTGTGTTATCGGGGAAGCGAGCGTGCAAAAATCCGGGAAGAAGTGCAGCTTCCGGCCAATAAGCCAAACATTCATCAGATTCTCTGGTCTCAGATTCAGCTTATGGGGATGGAGACACACGTAGTGAATGGTAGTGTGACACTTCAGGGAGATATTCAGCTGTTTCTGATCTATCAGGGAATGGAAGATCACACAGTTCAGTGGCTGGAGCAGCGCCTGCCGTATCAGAGCAGTCTGAGTATATCAGAAGCAGAACATGATATGATTCCACATATCCTTGCCGGAAAGCCAGTGTTTTCCTGCAAGGAGAAAGAAGATGCAGACGGAGAGATGCGTGTAGTTTTGATGGAAACAGACCTGATCATGGATCTGTGGCTGTATCGCGAAAGAAAAACAGAGCGTCTTTTAGATGCATATTCTCTGGAGTATCAACTGAATTTGCATGAACAGCCGGTTACAACGTACAGTCTGTGTATGAAAAATGAAGCAAAGTGCCGTGTGAATGATACATTGAACATACAGGATCAGGAGCATGAGATTTTACAGATCAGTTCAGGTACCGGGCAGGCAGAAGTGGAACACTGGGAGATACAGGGAAACTGTGTGCGTGTAGATGGTACCGTGAATGTGCAGATTCTGTATCTGAGCAGCTCGGACAGTATGCCAGTAGGGGCAGTTGAGGGATTACTGCCATTTCAGTGTGAAATCGATGTATTGCATATGCCGGAGGATCCGGATGTGGAACTGCAGGCATTGGTAGAACATCTTTCGTTTTTGATGAAAACAGGAACGGAACTGGAAGTGCAGGCGGTGATTTCCGTGGAAGTATTTGTAACGGAAATGAAAAAAACAACATTTATTGACGCGGTGGAAACGGAAGCGCTGGATGCAAAATGGCTGGAACAGATTCCGGGAATCGCCGGTATACGGATAGCACAGGAAAATGATTTATGGGAAATTGCCAAAAAATTTCATACAACAGAGGCTGATATCAGAAAAATCAATCAGATAGAAGGCCAGACTCTGACAGCTGGTCAGAAAATTCTTGTAGTAAAGCAGGGGATTCCGCAGATCTGACAAAATGTTACAAAAATATTACAAAAAAGTGTGAAATATTTCTGAAATAGTGTTCTTTCGGTTGAAATTATGACAGAGAAATGTTATAATCCATGAGGTAACGGAAAAAAGACACATTACGAAGGAGTATTTCAATATATGAAGAAAAAAATAATTGCGTTAGGATTAGTTGTTGCGATGGCTTTATCCGGTACACAGGTGGCAGGTGCAACTACCCTTTCTAAAGCAAAAAGTCAGAAGAACGAGGCACAGAATAAACTCAATTCTGTAAACAGTCAGATTCAGGACATTGAGAGCCAGCAGTCCAGTTTACAGAGTGAAATTGATAAAGTAGATACCGATCTGGTAGATGTTCTTGTAAGTCTGGATCTGATTTCGGATCAGATTGAACAGAAAAAAGTAGAACTTGCACAGGCAGAGGCAGATCTGAAAGCTGCAAAAGAGAAAGAAGCAGAGCAGTACAGCTCTATGAAAGAAAGAATTCGTTATATGTATGAGAACGGTGACAGTTCTTTCCTTGATGCAATGGTTGGCGCACAGAGCTTTGCTGATGTTTTGAATAAAGTAGAGAATTTCTCAAAAGTATATGATTATGACAGAAATCTTCTGGTAGAATATCAGAACACCAAGACTGAGGTTGCTAATCTGGTTACACAGGTAGCAGATGAAAAAGCAGAACTGGAAGAGAACCAGGCTACATATCAGGAACAGCAGCAGCAGCTGGAGACAATGAAAGCTGAGAAGAGCAGCCAGATGGCAGATTTTGAGAATCAGCTTGCACAGGCACAGAGCCTTGCAGCACAGTATAAACAGACTGTAGCAGAGCAGAATGCGATTATTGCAGAGCAGCTTGCAGCAGCACAGACTGTAAAAGTGACAGCAGGTGCTTCCAGTGTGGCAAGCAGTTCAAGCTCCAGCTCATCCAGCAAGAAATCCAATAGCTCCAGCTCATCTGACAGCAGTAGTTCCAGCTCATCCAGCAGTTCAGGATCCGGTACAGGATCAGCAGTAGCAAGTTACGGATGTCAGTTCGTAGGAAACCCATATGTATGGGGTGGCGAGAGTCTTACAAACGGAGCAGACTGTTCCGGATTTGTAAAGAGCGTATATGCAAACTTTGGTGTATCACTTCCGCATAGTTCCGGAGCATTAACCGGTGTGGGTCGTGCCGTATCAGCTTCTGATATGCAGCCGGGTGATATCGTATGCTACAGTGGCCACGTAGCAATTTATATTGGCGGTGGTCAGATTGTTCATGCAAGTTCACCATCTACCGGTATCAAGGTCGGACCTGTAAACTACGGAAAATCCATTGTTGCAGTTCGTAGAATTTTCTAATTGAATATGAATTTGATTTGATACAGAATAATTAAAAACCTCCAGACTTGTCTGGAGGTTTTTGTTGTATGAGGGAAAACATTCTGTATACATTTCAATAAAATAAAATACTTCGTGCAAATGAGATGCACGAAGTATAAAAAGCAATACGGATATCATTGATGTACACGGGAAGTGCACACTATTTGCAGAGTTCAGCGACGACCTGGTTGATTACCTTTCCATCTGCTTTTCCTTTTAACTCAGCCATAACAGCTTTCATGATCTGACCTTTGTTTTTGGTAGCCAGTACATCGGCAAAACGTTCGGTCAGAATGGTTTTTACCTCTTCTGCGGACAACAGCTGTGGGGCATATTCATTAATGATGTCATAACGTGCCTGATATTCTTCTTTCAGATCCGTACGATCAGCAGGGCATGTATCCACCTGCTCTTTTACACTTTTCAGTTCTTTTAAAATAACGCGGTCAACAAGTTCCGGTTTGATGTCATCACGGCATCCTTCGTCGATAGCGACTTTCTTTACTGCAGATACCAGGGATGAAATGGCATCCTTGCGTACCTTATCTTTTGCTTTCATAGCTGCGATCATGTCTTTTTGTAATGTCTGCATTTCCATAATACAGTACCTCCTAAAATTAAATATGGATTCTGCTGAGCAGTTTGTTGATATAGTATTGTTTGATATGATAATAATGCTTCCGGATACAGTCCTGAGCAGTGGTTACATCTTTTTCTTTGATAGCATCCAGAATGGCGGAGTGCTCCTGATAAGACTGTCCGGCCAGTTCTGCATCATCCAGAATGGTAGAGATAAACAGCATTTGCTGGCAGTCCAACTGGTCATATACATTTTCCAGACGCTTGTTGCCGGAATAACTTACGAGAAGTTCATGAAACTTCTGATCCCATCTGGTGCAATGGAAAATGTCATTTTCATCCAGAGACTTCTTCATATTGGAAAGCGCCAGTTCCAGTGCATTTACTGCGAGGGGATTGTATTTGCTGATGCATGCCGAAACTGCATAGGTCTGGAGCAGTTCGATCAGATCATATACTTCTAAAATATCCTCTGTAGTAAAGGAAGCTACGACGGTTCCTTTTCCCGGAACAAAAGAAAGCAAACCCTCATGAGTCAGCTGCTGAAGCGCATTGCGGATCGGAGACCGGCTGACATGATAGATGTCACATAATTTCCGCTCGACCATTACGGTCCCTTCCGGATAAGTATTATTCAGTATATCTTCTTTGATCTGCTGATATGCAAGCTGCTGTTTGTTTTCGGCAGGCTGGTTCAGAGATTCATACTTGCTGTTTTCCTGATTTGACATATGTATTTCTCCTGTAACAAATGGGGAGGCAAAGATACTGTGCCTGATGCCTTGATATGTATGTGTTTACCACAGGTATTCCATGGAATACTTACGGTGTATACATCTGTGTTATGTAGAAAGTATAGCAAAAATGAGGTTAGATGTAAAGAAACCTTTTATTTTACACAGAAATGTGATAAGATATGAAAAGTATAACGATTTAAAGCGTTGATGTGAAAAAGAAAAACAACATAACATGATAATTCAACATACGAGTATGAAGACACAAGCTGCAAAACGTTGATGTAAAAAAGGGGATTTGGAGGACATAGATCATGATATCAAAACGTTTAAGAGAATCACTGGATTCATCCATTTGTATCCGTGATATTTTTGAGGAAGGAAAGAAACTGGCTGCAATCTACGGCTCTGAGAATATTTTTAACTTTACCATTGGAAATCCAAGCGTGGAGCCTCCGGCGCAGGTCAACGAGGCGATGAAAGAGATTCTTGACACAGAAAAACCGCTTGCTCTGCACGGCTATCCAGCCAATGTGGGACATCCGGAAGTGCGTAGACATATCGCAAATTACCTGAATGATAAGTATGATTGCAATTATACCGAGCAGGGTATTATTATGACCAGCGGTGCGGCGGCAGCCATTGTGGTTATTGCAAACAGCCTGTTGGATGCGGGAGATGAGGTAGTGACATTTGCACCTTATTTCTGGGAGTATAAAAGCTATGTAGAGACCATGTATGGCAAACTGGTTCCGGCTCTTTGCGATATGAAGACTTTACAGCCGGATCCGGCAACCTTTGAGGCTGCATTATCACCAAAGACCAGATTTGTGCTGATCAATACACCGAATAATCCGACCGGTGCTGTGTATACAGAAGAATCTATTCACATGGTGACAGATATCTTAAAAAAGAAACAGGAAGAATACGGACATCCGATTTATCTGGTTTCGGATGAACCATACCGTAAGCTGGCGTATGATATTGAAGTGCCATACCTGACACACTACTACGAAAATACGATTGTTGTATATTCTTATAGTAAAGCTTTATCCATTCCGGGAGAGCGAATCGGTTATATTGCCATGGAACCCTGTGTACAGGATTACGAGGATCTGATTGCGGGAATGACTGCTTCCATGCGTTATCTGGGTTATGTAAATGCGCCGTCACTGCAGCAGAAAATGTTATTGAAATGTGTGGATGCCTCAGTGGATATCAGTATTTATCAGGAGACGAGAGATATTTTATATCATGCACTGACAGAGATTGGATATACCTGTATCCATCCGGACGGAGCTTTCTACCTGTTTGTGAAAGCGCTGGAAGAAGATGACACAAAATTCTGCGAGCGCGCGAAAGAAGAAAAAATTCTGATGGCTCCGGGTACAGCTTTCTATGGCCCGGGCTGGGTTCGTGTGTCCTACTGTGTGCCGGCAGATGTGGCTAAAAGAAGTATACCTGCTTTCCAGAGACTGTATGATAAATATCAGCAATAATATTCTGAAAAAAGGCATTGGAAGGAAATTACGAAATGAATATCAGGATATATTATCAGCAGTGGGATGAAAAACAAAAAAATTCTCATGAACTTTTAGAAAAGGCTGTGCGTCAGTATGCTGATGAGGAATGTTTACTGCTTCCGGAAAAATTGGCGCTTACAGCGATGGAAAATAATCAGAAACCTCGTTTTGAAAATGCAGAAGATATTTATTTTTCTATTTCACACAGCGGAGCGTGGTGGACCTGTGCAGTGGCACGGGAAGAGGTTGGTCTGGACATTCAGCAGGAACAGAAATGTCGGACAGAACGCCTGGCCAGGCGTTTCTTTCATCCGAAGGAACGGGAGTGGCTGGAAAAAAATGGATACCTGTATTTTTGTAAAATGTGGGCATACAAAGAAAGCTATGTGAAATATACTGGTGTCGGACTGATCAGAGGGATGGATTATTTTTCCGTCATCAGCCCGGAAGGGGATCTGACAGGAGAAAAAGATGTCTGTCAGCAGTCTGTGGAGTTTCAACAGGATTGCCCAATGGTTGTCACCACAAAAGAAAAATGCAGAATTTTTCTGCAACAGTTAAAAGAGTAAATGAATGCTCAGAAATCTTCAACTGGAAGATTCTGAGCATTTTTGTTTGCAAAAAAATCGTCCGTATTCCCTGCAAAACAAAAACAAACTTTCTTATGTATTTTATTTACAGATATCGGCAATTTGTTACAAGTTCCCTGTGTTAGGATTTTTCGAGAAATGAAAAACCGCTGTGTTATGGACGTGTGGTTCGGGCGGTACAAAAAAATACAGTGTTGTTATTGAGACGGAAAGAGGGAATCAAAGAATGGGAAATCAGAAAGACAGACAGTTTCATTTACCTAAAAATATCCGACAGATGGGAAAGCTGGGCGATACGTGTCAGATTTACGTGGAGGATTTTGTGTATACCTATGTGCATCGAACTTTACATGAGGAGCTGAAAGAAAATGATATTCCGGCAGCGGTATTATTGGGAAAAACATATCGGCGGGGAAATCAGGAATACATATTTATCAGTGGTGCGCAGCAGGTGGATTTTGCTGTTACAGGGGAATCTGCAGTTTATGCGGAACCGGCAGAAAGGAAACAGGAAGAGCCGGAAGACACTGCGGCGGAAGAACAGTGTCAACAGGTAGATACCAGGATTGTTTCAGATATTGATATTGTAGAACAACCATCAGCAGCAGTGGCGTCTCAGGACCGACAGCAGATATTCTGGGAAAAAGTATACCAGGGAATCAAAGAATATTTTTCGGAATATGAACTTCTTGGATGGTATTTTTCTCTGGAAGGAAGCAATCTGGAAATTACAACTTCAATCCGGCAGTTTTTTGATGCAACGCAGGAACATGGATCTCGCTTTTTATATTATGAAGATCGACTGAATCGCATGGATGCGTTTTTTGTGCAGGAACAGGGACATCTGCAACGCCTGGAAGGTTATGCCGTTTATTATGAAAAAAATCCGGCGATGCAGGAATTTCTGGTGGCACAGAACCGCCATACAGAAGTGCTGCGTCAGGAGATGGAACGCGAAAATGCACAGCGGGCAGATGTAGCACAAAATTATCGGGCTATTTTAAACAAACTGAATGAAAAGCCGGCACGAAAGCAGCATCAGCCATTTGTGTATGTGGCGGGAATCGCTGTACTAGCGGTTGTGGTGGCAACCGGAATTTCGCAGATTGGGAATTATCAGAATTTAAAAGTACTGGAACACACGCTACAGACGTTTTCGGGAAATGTACAGACCGATGATAAAGATGGGACAAGACAGGAAACGCCGGGGCAGGATGGGCAGGAAGAACCGAAAACAGAGGAAACAACGCAGAGCGTGAACCAGAAAGCAGAGCAGGATGTACAGGGGGAAGAAGCAGGAACAGAGCAGGATGTACACGGGGGAGAATCCGGAGCAAATTCCGAGAATGTGAATGCATCAGAAAGCGGCGTTCAGGAAATTCAGAAGGAGCAAAATGAAACAACGCAGCAGAAGGATGATCCTGCAGTGGATACACAACAGGATGCACAACAGGGCGGAGACACAGAGACACAGAACCAGGAGGAAACGACCCAACAGACATCCGGGCAGGAGGCACGTTATTACACCGTGAAAAAAGGCGACAGCCTGATGTCTATCAGTAAGGCAGTTTATCATACGACACAGAAAGTGCAGGATATCTGCGATGCAAATCAGATTCAGAACATGGACATGATTTATGAGGGACAGCGATTAGTGTTACCGTAAAAAAGAAGAACAATGATTGCGGCTGGAATCTGTCTGGACTTTCGAAAAAAAATGCTTTATGATATACAACAGATGAAAACATTCTGAAGTGGAGGAAAGTATGAATAACGCAGGAAAAAGTAATCTGCAGATGGTTCAGGCAAACTGGGAAGAAATCGAACGAAAAGTGCGTGAACATCATAAAAAGCAGTTAAGAATACTGGCTATTATTGTGGGAATTTGCGCCGTTTTGGGAATTACATATTATATATATGTACAACATAAATTTTATGACGATTATCGTATTGTCGGCACGATTGACAGGACAGATACAGATGCGACGAAATTCATAGAATTTAATGGAAATTTGCTGAA
The DNA here is from genome assembly GCA_902475415.1 of uncultured Eubacterium sp. Lineage (GTDB taxonomy): Bacteria > Bacillota > Clostridia > Lachnospirales > Lachnospiraceae > Eubacterium_I. The sequence continues at coordinate 1,973 of CABRZK010000014.1, read as the reverse complement.
ATATAGTAATGATGGTGCTGCCTGCGTGACGGCAGATAATCAGATTATCTGGAATCAGAGTTTTGAAATGCAGGATCCTGTCTACGCAATCTGCAAGCAGTATGTAGTATTTGCAGATAAAGACGGTAAAGAAATCTACGTCATGAATGGCAGTGGAACCCAGGGCAAATTTAAAGTTACCATGCCGATTATGCGTGTGGATGTATCTGCCAGCGGAACGGTGGCTGTAATGATGGAAGAGGATGGTACCGGGTATCTGGCGCTTTACAGCAAAACTGGAGAACAGCTGGCGGAAGGTGCAATTCATGTAGAAAACGGTGGGACACCGATGGATCTGGCAATTTCGCAGGATGGAGAAAAATTGGCTGTCTCCAGTCTTGATATTCATGAGGGAAGCGCAAAGAGCATTGTAACTTTTTACAATTTTGGCTCAGTAGGCGAGGAAAAGGTAGATCATATTGTTGCAACTTATTCTTATGATGATATGATTATTCCGGAACTGGAATATGTTGGTTCAGATCAGCTTCTTGCATTTTCAAGTCAGGGAGTGTATACGTTTACCGGTGGAAATGCACCGAAGGAAGGTGCCAAAAAGCAGGTGGAAGAAGAAATAAAAGCTGTTTTTTATGATGACAGTTATTTTGCGCTTGTCTTTGCTTCCGGAAAAGACGAGGCAAAAAGAAAAATTGTTGTATATAATATGAAGTGCGATGAGCAAACTCAGTTTGTGACAGATTTTCCGTTTGAGAAGATGCGTTTTCTGGAAAATCATGAGATCTGTCTGTACAGTAATAATGTATGTGCGATTTATACAATGGGCGGACGTGAAAAATTCTATTATGAATATGATGATAATTTCTGTGAGTTGTTACACGTTGGTGGATATCGCAGATATGCTTTCATATTAGAAGGAGAGACACAGCAGATACGTCTTCGTCTGTTTGGAAGTGGGAAAGCAGGCGAGAAGTAATGAATTGGTTATTGTGTGTAGTTGGAATAATTATTTTGTTTTTTGCAATTCGTGGGTGGAACCGCGGACTGCTTCGGATTTTGTATTCGCTGATTTCTGTGATACTGTTGATTGGACTGATCTCGTATGCAACACCATACATCAGTAATTACATCAAGACAAATACAAATGTGTACACTACTCTGGAACAAAGGTGTACACAGGCTTTTCGGGATCGTGGAGAGACAGGGATATCAAATACTGTTTCCGGAGAAACGAATGCAGGGGGCGTGTCTTTGCCGGAACAGGTTGCCTCTTATGTGACTGATTCCGGGAACAGCCTGCTGGATCAGGCGGGAATATATGATGCACTGGGAAGGAAGATGGCAGACTGGATCCTGGGAGGCGTATCATATTTTATAGCGTTGCTGATTGCCGGGATCATTGTATCTATGATTGGACGTTCTCTGAAGATTATTAATCGGATTCCGGTACTTAAAGGAATCAACCGGACACTTGGAATCTTTGCAGGGGCGTTACAGGGTTTGATTCTTGTATGGTTGCTCTTTATGCTCCTGTCTTTATTTGCCGGTACAGAAGAAGGGAAAATGTGTATTGAACAGATTGACCAGAGCAGTATTTTGAAATATTTATATTATAATAATGTTCCGGCAAGAATTCTGACAGGCTTTTTATTTGGAAAATAAATGTAACGCGTATAGATGTTGTGGTATAAAAAAAGAAAACCACAACATCTATTTTTAAAATATGAAGAAAAGAAAAAATATAGAAAAAAGTAAAAAAATATGTAAAAAAGTGTTGACAATGTAACCCCTCAATGGTATTATCTAATAGCTGTCGCGGAAAACGAAGCAAAATGAAAAATAACTTTTAAAAAAATAAAAAAAGTTGTTGACAAGCGAGATAAACCGTGATAACATATGAAAGTCGCTGAACGAAAGCGATGCAAAAGAACTTTGATAACTGAACAGTGAAATAACCTTGAAAGATTCATTGAGAACAG
>CABRZK010000013.1 GCA_902475415.1 uncultured Eubacterium sp. | reverse complement strand
TTTCATTCTTTGCTACAGTATTTGCAGTAAAGTCAACTTTACCGCCTCGGATGATCCACCAGCCATTCTGGTTCTTTGCTACGGTATTTGCGGTGAAATCTACCACACCATTCTTTACATACCACCAGCCATTTTTGTTTTTGGCAACAGTTGTTACATCTGTTGCGATCTTACCGTCTTTGTAGTAATACCACTTACCATCTGCAGCTTTCTCGTTTGCAAGACCATCTGCGATCTTTGTAGCTGTTGATCTGACGGTAATTGTCACTTTCATGGCATCCATCGGACTTCCGGTAGGTTTCAGTTCATACGGATATTCTGCAAATTTTGAATTGGATAAAATTTCACCATTTTCTGCTTTGACAGATGCAATTTCATAACCTTCTTTTGCTGTGTATCCATAGATAACGGTTCCGTCCGGTGTATTCTGTGATACAAAATCAATTGCTGCAGAATTATAGGAGCCATCTTCGTTTACTACATAGAACGAATACGGTACATTATTGAAGGTCTGTCCTTCTGCAACTACGCCTGTATCCGGAATGACAATATCATTTTCTTCTACTTTAACGGTTACATTATCAAATGTATATGTTCCATAAGCATACTCTTCATCATCTACTGTCAGAGCTGTTGTGTATACAGTCTCCGGTGCAGCTGATGTAATGCAATCTTCAGAAGCCAGATCCAGTGTATTCAGATAACTGTCACCAGTTACTGCCCATTTAGAGTTCTCATCAACTGTCAGGTTTACCGGATTGTTAATTGTTTTGTGCGCTGTATGAGAGAAGCTTCCAATTGTCATATAATCGCCGGTTGTACCACCTTTTTCAGCCAGATAGTCTGCATGGTCTTCTTCTTTGGATCCTGTATATGCCTCCAGAACGGTTCCGTTTTTCACTACGTCGCCGGTATCCGGATCAACATGAACTGCTACAGAAGAAGAAACAGTTCCTGTCAGTGTTGCATTTTCCAGAGATACGTCTAAAGCCTGTTTATTATTGTAAATACTGTTCCAGATATCGCCGGTATAAGTACCGTTTTTGAACTCAGCACTGGAATCATTGATTTCTTTTCCTGTCGGTACGGCATTCTCACCATCATCGTTAATCGTATAAGATGTTACGCCTGGATTTCCTGCATCATCAGATTCCACCAGTTCCACCAGAATACCATCATCAGTACGTTTGGAAGCATAGTTACCATCAGCAAAGTTTACCTTTGTTCCATCTACCACCAGATGACTGTATCCTTTGTTTGCCTTACCGGATTTGATCTGCATCAGCGAGTCTTTTGTATCTACCATGCTGTCTTTCAGTGTCAGTGTACCGCCGCCAGCCTGCTGGGTCATAAATGCAATACGGTCAGAATACATATAGGACTTGTCATATTCTGAACTTGATTCGCCGGATGCCAGGATCTGTACATAATCCGGAGAATAGAATTTTACATTACTGTATTTATTCCATACACCGGAATCTGCGTAAGTAACATAACTGGATCCACCCATAGTGAATCCATACGTCACACCATTAACTTCCTGTGTTGCTGTATATTTCTTTGCAGCCTGTGCCACTTCTACGGTTCCGATACCGGATACAGAATCATTAACCTGTAATGCATAAGTACCGGTCTGAGCATGAGAAGTACCGGAGTCTGTGGACAAAGCACCCCAGCCGGTAGAAATAATCATGCTGTTATTGTAGATTGCCTGACCTGCTCCCAGTACATTTGTCGCACGGATGGTTCCTTCCATACCAAGTGCGAACGGTACACGTTTCATCATTGCCGGAACCAGATCTGTATAGGTCTGATAATCGTCTTTTGTCTCCTGTGCGTAAATCAGTGAGTTATCTACGGTTGTCTTGGAATTTCCGCCTACCCAGATTGCGGTACGAATGGTTCCTGCCGTATCAATCACACTGTCCTTAATGTGCACATTGGTATCTTCATCAGCCATCACTGCTGCACCCCAGCCGGAGAAATCATCACCGCCATCACCGGTTGCTTTCAATGTGGATTTGCTGATATCATATTTTGAATTTCCTGTAACATAGATACCGTTAAAATGCTCGCCATCAGATGTAACTGTCACACCTTCTGCCTTGGAAGCATCGTAACTTCCTCCTGTGATTGCTTCTGTTACGGATGCATCGTCCACGATTTTTCCATTATTTACCAGTAATGCCTGACGGAAATTATAGACTGATTTGATAGCGTCCGGACCATTCCATGGTGGTGCGGAAGGACCGCCATTTTTATAAACCTTGGTTTCTTTTACTGTGACAGCATCGCTGTCTGATACTGTATAACTTGCCCCCTCGGAAATATTTTTCTGAGCACCGTCCACAACAAGAGTCAGTACACTGCCTTTTGCAGCTTCTTTTGTATACTGTTTTCCATCCAGAGTATATGTGATACTGCTGACACTGGAGGCTTTTCCTGTGGCTGTGTCACTATTTCCATAAGTAACATTCGTGATTTTTAATTCCCCTTTGCCAGTCGCACCTGATGCATCTGCTGCAAGTACCGGACTGCACATGGATAAGGAAAGAGTTACTGCCCCTGCTACGACCAACGATTTTCGCAGCAATTTCGAATTTCTGTTCATACGATCTCCTCTCTTTTGATAAACTCACCTGCTTACGCATAACTGCCCAAAGTCATTATGGCAAAAACAAAGCCGTATCAAAAGGAAGTTTTTTTCGAATAAAGAGACGTTTTTTTGGATTTTAATCTATATGATATGAATTATATTTTATAATATATACAACAAACAGACTGACACACGAATTTTTAGAAAGGTTCAACTATATCCCATTAAAAAGTATAAAAAAAGAGCTATCCGACTTTCTCGTCATCAGATAGCTCTCTCACCTGTTAAATCGAAGTTTCACTATATAACCTCCTGTTCTGTATTTTCTTTTTGTTGTCTCAACTATGGATCTCTACCTCTCAATGGACTTGTCCTCCTTTAACTGATTTTTTATAATGATAAACTCTGTCAAAAGAGATTATTGTCTTGCTTACTCCATTGGACTGACCTCCTGTTGTTATTTACAAAAGAAGAAGTTTTGTTTGAATGTTTTCTCTTCTTTTGTTGTCTTTATTGTATTATCTTTTTACAGTTTTGTCAATACATTTTCTGCATATTTTTTATATTATTTTAAATTATCTGACTTTTTGTGTTTCTCATGCTTTTCTGTCAGTTCCAAGCTGCGTTTTCGCTGTCGTAATATATTCCAGTGCATCTTTATGATTCTGCCTGATTTCATTCTCACTGACCGGACGTTTTACTCTGGCAGGCGAACCAAGTGCAAGCATTCCATCTGGAATTACGGTTCCCTGCGTAACCAGCGCTCCTGCTCCAACAATCGCATTTTTTCCAATTTTAGCACCATTTAATACAATGGATCCCATACCAATTAATGCACCATCACCGATTTCACAACCATGAATGATTGCTGCGTGCCCCACTGTCACATAATCTCCAATTACCACGGGAAAGCCTGCATCCGCATGAAGGATACAGCCATCCTGCACATTACTGCCTTCTCCGATTGTAATACTGTCATGATCTCCTCTGGCAACAGCCTGATACCAGAGACTGCTGTCTGCTCCCATATGAACATCTCCCACTACGGTTGCATTCGATGCAATGTACGCACCCTCGCTTTTACACATTGTCGCTGTCTTCATTACTTATCATCTCCTCTGAATCCTTGTTCCATGCTATCTCTGTATCATTCTTTTCTCTGATAATGTCTGGCGGATTCTGTCACTGCCAGACCGCCTTCACTGGTTTCTTTCAGGCACGATGGTAACTGGTTTCCAATTCGCCTCATACTCTCAATAACCTCATCCGGATCAATCGCACTGCGGATGCCTGCCACAGCAAGCTGCGCCGATGTCACTGCATTGACCGCTCCATAGGAATTACGTTTGATACACGGTACTTCTACCAGTCCTGCAACCGGATCACAGACCAGACCAAGCATATTTTTCAACGCTAATGCTGCCCCATGCATCACTGCCTGTGCGTCACCTCCCTGAAGGCTGACCAAGGCTCCTGCTGCCATGGCACTGGCGGAACCGATCTCTGCCTGACAACCACCGGATGCTCCTGCCAGAGAAGCATTTTCTGCGATCACTTTTCCAATTCCTGCCGCCACATATAGTGCATGCACCAGTTCTTCTTCCGAAGCAGAATAATCTTCTGCAAAACTAAGCAGAACTGCAGGCAAAACTCCACAGGATCCCGCCGTCGGTGCAGCTACAATTCGCCTCATACAGGCATTGGATTCTCCCATTTTAATCGCTTTTTCCATGACTTTTCCAATAAAATCACCGCATATATTTTTTCCTGCCAGATTATACTGATGCAATTTTTCTCCATCACCACCCGCACGTTTGCTGGCGGAACGTCTCGTTCCGTCATAGTCCAGATCAGCCAGCTTCATTGCATGATACATTTCCAGCATCTTTGCAAAAGACTGTTCTGCACTGCGCTCACTGTCATGCATATCTGACAGTTGTACAATCTCCCACACAGGTTTATGTTCTGTCACAGACAGATATTCCAGTTCTTTCAGGCTATGGTATTCGGCTATCATATATATTTTTCCTTTTCTTTGTACTTCATTTTTATGTCGCAATTCCCGCAAAATAGGTAACTTTCAATACCCCTTCTGTCTCTCTCAGCCACGCAATTCCATCTTCTGAAACCGGCTGATCACATTCCACCACCATCACAGCCTGCTGTCCTCTGGCAGAACGGTATACCTGCATCGTTGCAATATTCACATTCTTTCCTGCAAGCATAGAAGTTACTGCCACGACGCATCCAGGCTGATCGATATTATGAACAATCAGAGTCGGACTTTCACCGGAAAATGCGGTATTGATCCCATCAATTTTATCAATACTGATCCGAGATCCCCCTACAGAAGAAATCTGAACTTCTGTCTGTTTGTCCTGCACACCACGTAACCGGATAACTGCCGTATTCGGATGGGCATCCTCCAGATGCGCTTCACCAAACGTTACCGTGATTCCACGTTTTGCTGCAAGTTCGATGCTGTCTGAAATCTGATAGTCATCTGGCTGCATGCCAAGCAATCCAGCAACGATCGCTTTTTTCGTTCCATGCCCTTCTCCGGTAGCCAGAAAAGATCCATACAACAAAATTTCTGCCTGGGAAATAGGTTCTCCCAACAGCTTTCCTGCCACATATCCCATGCGCACTGCTCCAGCCGTATGAGAGCTGGAGGGACCAACCATAATCGGTCCCACAATATCAAATAAATCCATCTTCTGCTATCTCCTCTGTCCTCTGAAATGTTTCCAGTCATACAGCGTATCATAACGCAATTTTAAACGTATTTTCCATCTATCTGTTTTTTCTGCCTTTTTTAATTTTTCTATAAATGCATCTAACGTCCGTTCTTCATATTTCTGTAACTTCTGTCCGCCATATTCGAACTTTTCAAGCAGTACGCAGACCCGCCTGTATTCTCCCGGATTCACCGACACCACTTGTTCTGCTACCAGACGGTCTACCTGATCTGTATTCCAGCCAAGTGAAGCATCGATATCACGAATTGTTAATAAATGAAATAATTTTTTTCTTTTATATTTCACACGTTCCTGATCTGAAAAACTTTTTTCGTATTGTTTCCACATAGATTCCAATATGATACGTCGAATTTCCACGATCAGAAAAACAATGGTCAGGAAAATAAGAAACAGACCTACAACGCCCAGACAGATTGCTGCAATGTCCAGTACTTTTTTTACCATTTTCTGTGTGGTCTTCTGGCTGGAACCTTTTACCGTATTCGTATCGTATCCAGTATTGTTCAATGCTACATTTTTCTGTACCATATCCGGTGCGCTCACCAGCTTCTGTAGCGATACTGCATCAAAATAATATCCTGGTGTCACATCCACCGGAAGCCATCCGATTCCGTCAAAATAAATTTCCACCCATGCATGCGCATTTTTACCAGTTACAGAAAGAGACTCTCCGTCTGCCATCACACTCTGCTCTTCAGACAGATAATATCCCTCCACATAACGCGCCGGTATTCCGTAAACACGCAGTGCTTCCGTTGCCGCAGATGCATACAATACCGCATTTCCTGCTTTTGATTTTGTCAGAAACCACTGGATCGGATCCACGCCTTCTGGTGCGGTCTCCGGTTGTTCCACATACTGTACGGTCTGACTCAACACAGTTCTCACATGGGTCAACGCACTGTATATCCCATCACTTTCCGGTCTGTAATCTTTCCAGAACAATTTCTGCATTAATACCGCAGTATCTTCATCCGTCTGTGTATAGTTTTCATACACAAAATCTCTGTACACCGCCTCAGCCTTGCAATATGTCTGCTGGTCATCTGTCTGCGGATTGCTGACCCAGTCCTCTGCTACCGTCAGCTCAGACGGTCGGGAAGGTGATACCTCTGTCTCGCTGTAACTGAGATTTCCTCGCAAACCGCTATCTGCCAGTCTGGCTGCTCTTTTTTCTTTTACTGTAACACCTGAAATCCTCTGCAAAGAAATGGGTGTATATAAATAATATCTGCTGGCATCTGCCACAAATACCCTGATCCTGTTTGTATCCGGACGCTGGTCTTCTGCACAGAGACTGTAATATTGCGCAACCTGCTTCATCGGTTCAAATCCCTGCTGATTCAGCCATTTCAAGATTCCTGTATTTTCATTTCCATATACACTTGCTGACAGTTCATACCAGTTACCATCCTGATAACGCTCACCTACAAAACCGCGCAGATACAGCATTTTCTGCTGTTCTGTCTGAATCCGGAGCATTTCGTCATCACTCTGATGCAATATCGCCGCCTCTGACAGTTTTCCTTCCGGCAAAGAATCCTCACCATAACGCCAGATATGAATCTGCTCTTTTGCCTGCTGCCGTATTGCTGTCACCGAAAGCACTTCTTCCTGTGGCACCAGAAATGCGCCTGTGATCACAAGACCGGCAACAACACAGAATGTAAACAGATTTCTGATCGTGATAAATCCGCCCTGAATTGCCAGGAGCATACCGGTCAATCCGATCAGTAACAGCATTCCCATATATGGTCGAAACATACTTCCAGCCAATGTTACAGCCATCCAGAATGCCATATACACTGCGCCACATATCACTTTTCGTCCATGCACACATCTCCAGCTTAACTGCACGATCAGCACGACTGCCAGCAGAATGAACGCGGATATTGCTGCACTGTTTTCTGATACACGAAGCAACATAATGCCACCTTCATGAGCTTCATTCCACTGCGTCAATATCATATTCATCCACATTCTGGCACCCGTCCAGTATCCACGGAATCCTGTCAGAATCAGAACCAGAAGCCATGGTACTGCCACATAAAGGAGTCTGATCCATTCCCTCCTTTGCTTGCGCGTTTCCAGCATACAACAAACAAAGACAACTGCAGCAACAAGAATGATTTCTATCCAGAATGGATGATTTGTTCCCCATGCCGCACACAGCGCACAGATTCCACCTGATGCCAGAAATACCGTCAGACACAGATTCCATGCAAGACCAATATATAATTTATTTCCACTCTCCGGCTCAATTTTCTCTATGCTGAATTGTCTTCTTTTTTGCTCCATAATGATTTCTTATCCTTAACAACTAATGCGATACATTTCCTCGCTTTTTTCTAACGGAATTTCAATAATTTCACAATTTCCATTCACACTTGTAGCCAGAGTCTGCACATCTTTCCTGATGCTGACCACCGTACAGCCAATCTGTCCATCCAATCTGTTCAGATTCTGCGGATACATACCTGCTGACAAAATCAGCAGGCGCGTAAATTGCTGCTGCATCTGTTCTGTCAGAAAGCATTGTAATGCATGTCCTGTTCTTTGCATAATCGGACTTGACAGCCATTGCATCATCATCTGATTAAAATCCCGGCGTTCTCTCACTTCGCATAACAGAAGTCTGTCACTTACCGGAATCGCCATATAAAATACACTGCCAAGCCGCAACAGCTGTTCTCCAATCGCTGCGCCAAATGCAATCGCTGTATTAATTTCCTGTCTGGAAGTCTCTCCGTTTTCAGATGTCCGACCAAAATCCGGCAAAAGGACCACATGATAATGAAATGGTTCACTTGCCTCCCGCATAATCAGCTGATCTGTTTTACTGGAAAGTTTCCAGTGAATCGATCGCGTATCATCTCCAGGAACATATTCCCGTATATCAAACATCTCACTGGGATCTTTTCCTTTTCGATTCTGCATTCGCCCATCCTCGCGCTGTGCACCAACCATTGATCTGGACATTTCCACCAGGACATTGACGCTTCGGGGATACCCCATCGTTTCCACTGTCTCAAAGGGCTTCAGTTTTTTATAAAATAGTTTCAGCAGATCCTGCAGTAATATTTCTGAACACTGTATCTGCATTTTTCCGCAACACTGCACCGGAAGCAGGATTTCTGCTTCTGTTTCTTTTTCAGACAAATAGACAAAATAATATTTGCGTTCCGTATAGCCCAACATAATGTTTTCGATATCTAAGCCAATCAGAATACTGCGTGCCACATACAGCTGATGTCCTGCGTGCACATTCATTTTCAGCTTCAGTTTTTTTCCTTCCTGCACTCCGGAAGGTGCCTGCAGCTTCACCTGTAAAGCCCGGGCATCAATCTGAATAAAAAGAACCATACACAACAATAATACAAGCAGTACGATCAGCAAAAACAGAAGAAATGGATTGCTGTATAAAAAAACAAGCACTGCCAGGCAGATCAGCACTATCATGTAGCCAACCCTGTTTTTATTCATTTCCTTACTCCTCTGTCTCCGGTCTGAGTTTCGTCATAATCTCCTGCAACAGATCTCTGGCACGAACACCTTCCACCTGTGCCTGCGGGCGCAATACAAGTCGATGTGCACATACATCACAAAATACATTCTGCACATCTTCCGGAATGACATAATTACGTTCCCGGATCAGCGCGTTCGCACGTGCCATTTTTACCAGTGCAGATACACCACGCGGAGAGATGCCAAGCTCGATCATCGGATGACATCTGGTCTCCTCACACAATCGGATGATATAGCGCAATACACTGTCTTTTAATTCCACGGAAGACAGATAATTCTGAACTTCAAGTACATTCTGTGCATTTGTCACCGGTTTGATATCAAGCAGCGGATTGTGGTATCTCTGCGCATTGATGATTTCCATCTGACTTTCAATACTCGGATATCCAATCGACAGGCAGACCATAAAACGATCCAGCTGTGATTCCGGTAACGGCTGTGTTCCGGAAAATCCAAGTGGGTTCTGGGTTGCAATACATACAAACGGAACCGGTAACGCATGTGTTTCACCATCGATACTTATGGTATTTTCTTCCATTACCTCAAGCAATGCCGCCTGTGTCTTTGGAGATGTACGGTTAATCTCATCCGCCAGAAGCAACTGGCAATTCGCCGCTCCTTCCCGGTATTCAAACTGATTTGTCTGACGGTTGTACATGGTAAATCCGGTAATATCCGATGGTAATGTATCTGGTGTAAACTGGATTCGTTTGTTACTTAATCCCAGCACTCTGGAAAACGCCATGGCCAGTGTTGTTTTTCCAACTCCAGGTCTGTCCTCCAACAGCACATGACCACCTGCATAAATTGTCATCAATACTTTTTCAATTACCTCACGTTTACCAATAAATGCCTTACTGATTTCTTCTATGATCTGCTTTGACTGTTCCACGATCATTCCTGTGTATCCTCCTCTTTCAGGATTATTTCATCCGTGTTCTGTATTTCTGACTGAATCTCATGATCAGACTCCGTCTTCATGTCTTCGCTTCTTTCTCCATCAGCGTCCGCTGTTACAGAAAATGCATCCGGCAGATCATCATCCAGCAATTCTATTCCCATCATACCTCGCAGACGATTTTCTGACACTACAAGGCGTCGGTCCATTTCAGCCCGCACCTCATCGCCAGATGGCTCCACACCATTTTCATCTGTCAGTTCTTCCGTAATAGCATCCCACATATCCTGCCCATTATCATATCCTGCGAAAATATATTTCCATGCGTCAATATACCACTCTTCACAGAATTCCGGCACCTCAATATGTACCCGGCTATCCTCAATACCAAAGGAGAATGGCACACCATTTTCTATATCTTCCTGCGTTCTCAATAAATCCGGTGGAAATGCGCCTTCAAATACCAGCGTTACCTCATCACTTTCTACACCTTCCAGTGCATGACTGTACATTGCCATCAAACTGTATGGAATGTTTACTTTCTGCAGATTTTTGGCTCTTGAAAAAGCTCTTGCGCCGATATTGTCCAGATACCAGCCTGCCGGCAGATCAATCGAATCTCCATCCAGAGATATCTCCGTACTGTAAGAAGGCACTTCTGTCAGCGTGATAATTCCATTGAAATCTACCGTATATTGGTACAACTCTGTCGGTTCCGAAACAAGTGGTGCTCCCAGCAATGTCCGTACATGATTCTCTGCCTGCAACAACGCTTCCTCTACATATCGGTTTACTTCTTCATCTGACGGGAATTCCCAGGTATCCCAGTTCATATGCTCCATCCGGATGTCTTCCCACATAACCTGATATGCTGACTGATACGACGTGCCCGAATATCCGGCACATGCATAACGCCAGACTTTTACATAATCTGCCTCCGCACCTTCCGGGACATGAACACGCAGGTGTTCTAGTTCTTCTTCCTCTGTCCAGTCAAAATTGAACTGAAATTTTATATTATTGTAAGCTAATATTTCCTGCGCATCCGCTGATGTGAAATAAATATCAGTCAGTTGATCGCATCCGCTGAACAGACCGACAAAATTAGACCTGTTATTCTGCGAATTACCAAATGTTACCGTTCTCAGGCTGCTGCAATTCTGCAGTACCCCCTGTCCTATGTAAATATTATCCCCCGGAACCGTCAGTTCTGTTATAGCATGGCAATTGTCAAATGCATGCTCATACAGAAACATATCTTCTCCCAGTTCAATGGCTCCACCCAGATCAGAACCACGGAATGCGCCGGAATCAATCCATCGCAACCATGGCAGTTCTGCCCAGTTCACGGAATAACTTTCCGATTCATTTTTCGTATCAGCCATGGCATAGCTGAATATCTCCATCGTGCTATCCGGCAATGTAACCTGATCAGGCAAACTGCCGCCGGAACGAAGCGCAATCCATGGTGTACCCAGTTCATAACCTGTGATTCCGGCCGTTTCTACAAAATAAGTGCATCCACCGAAATATCCCGTCGCATTGCTCGGAATATAAAAATAGTAAAAACTACCGTCGCGTATATAGCGGTCTGTAATCTCCGGGGCATAATTTTCTTCCATGATGCCTTCCACTGCATTAGACGCAACAAAACGAAGACAGTTACATCCGTCAAACGCACCATTTCCAATGGTAATCGTTTCCGTTGTATTAATCAGAACCCCCTGCAGACTTTCACAATTTTCAAACGCCTGATATCCGATTCTCGTAACGCTTTCCGACAATGTCACCCATTCCAGATTTTTGCAGTCTGCAAAAACATGCTCCGCAAGCGTTGTCACCGTAAGGGCTGTGCCGTCTTCTGCAGTTACGGTACCATCAAATTCTGTGATATCGTCCGGTGCGTCCAACAATGTAACTGCATCAGCTGATACTTTATAACTATATCCCTCCTGGGACATCTGCAACAATTCTACCGAAACATCGGATGACGCTCCGGAACGTTTCAGTTCTTTTTGCACAGCATCATACTGTCTCTGTGAATAGCACCAGATTTCTGCAATATCACTGCCTTTCAGACTTCCAGCTTTCAGGTGCAGAATATTTCCATTTTTCGGCATAATCAGTGTCTGAATGCCCGCACCCTTAGAAAAAGCATTTTCTTCTATATTCTTTGCCTCATTCGGCATCGCAACGGATACATTATCATTTGAAACTATTCTGCGCACAGATCCTGTATTGCTGAGTATTACCCCGTTTTTCATTGTATAGGTAATGTCCGGACTGTCTGCAGATGCCACGCACACTCCCGTTCCCTGACGGATCAGTGAGTTGTTATGCTGCAGATAATCCTCCATAAAAGATTCTGCTACGATCAGCTTGCAATTTTTCAGATTTTTATAATTAAGCTCTGGTAACCCTTTTTCGGATTCTGCCAGAAGCTCTATTTCTGAAATCTGATTATCCGATGGCAGAGCTGCCTTTGTAATCGTCTCCGGAATTGTAAGTGATTCCAGCTCGTACGGAATACCAAGCATTTCCATTCCCGCCTTATTCAGCAGAACACCATCCTCTGTCGACTGATAATTTGGATTATCCTCGTCCACCAGATATCCTTTGTTGACATGCAGTCCGGTACCACTGTCTGCCAGATACAGCACAGTATCCGGGATTTTCAGAAAATCCACCTCAAGATTGGCGGAAGGATCTATCTCTACAGCCTGCACATATTTTGGGACGACCACTTCATCGTATCGGATCCGGTCAAAGAAGCTTCCATCTTTCATACGAATCACTGCCTTATCCGCAAAATTTGTCAAGGTCTGCAGATATCCATAATTTTCCCCGGTAACCGGATTCACTTCATATTCATCCGTCAACCAGTAACCTTTCAGCTGAACGGTATAATTTTCATTTAACGGAACATTCTGTGTCGGTTCCAGAATATGACGTCCTTCTGTCGCTTTGTAAAGCCATGGAACCAGCGTCCCATCCTCCATCCATCCCGGGAAAAGTTCAGTCAGCACATCCTGTCCAAGATATCGGTTTTGCAGATTGAATAAATTAACGAGTGAACCCACATCCGGATTCTGATCATAATTTAAAATCGTATCCGTATCAATAACTGTATTTTCCTCTTCAATTTCTTTTGACAAAACATACAGACGGTTTGCTTTTAAAGCATACTCCACGTTACGCTGCACCCATTGTTTATCTTTTGACAGACGATAAGATGTCCGAATGATCATGGTATCATTCTCCACCTTCGTTGGAATCTCTACCGGGAAGTTGCTGTGCCAGCTTTTTCCACCGTCAAAAGAAACTGCATCGATGCGAACATATTGATTCAGGGCCTCTTCTCCCCAGATATAACGGGCAGATCCATCATTTTCCCAGACATAGGTATCCAGTGAATTGTAAATCATGGTCTGATCTATCGTCTGACCTTTGTATAATCCGGTCTCCTGATATCCCCATTTTGGCATGATAATAACATTTCTGCTGTCGCCATCTTCATCCGTATCAATATTTGAAAGTCCTTTATCCGGAAACGGCTTGTCCGGAATATCGTCACCATTTGACCATTCTTTCTTAATCTCCGGATCTTTTGCTGACGCAGACGGTCTCCTCGTGCCAGAATTATTGTTACCATTATCCGGTGCAGGAGACGGAGATGGTGTCGGATCTGTATTTGTTCCTGAATTATTATCCTCTTCCCCTCCGGAACCGTTCTGATTATTATTTTCTCCATCACCTGTGGCATCCGTTCCTCCGGGCTCTGCTCCATCCTGTCCAATTCCGGTTCCGTTGATAATCAGATCTGCATTCGTTCTGTCATTTGTCAGATTATAGGAATTTCCAGATGTATTACCATTTCCTGCCGGAGCAGTGCCACTGTATTGTTCTGTATTACCAGCCGTATTGTCCGTCACACCAACAGTGATTGCGCTGGTACGTGCTGTCTGCTGTGTCTGTTGAAACAGATAATCTGATCTGCCACCATTATCCTGACTGTTATTCTGCTGTTCGTCCTGATTCTTCTCCCATAATTCACTGTTATCACCGCTGTTTTCCCTGGTATGCTCCACCTGATCCTGATCATTTGAAAAAACAACCTGATTATTCTGTAATTTACGCTTGGAATCCTTCGGTTCAAAATTCAGCCCGTTCTGATAGGCAACTGCAACCGTTACTGCGCCCGCGGTAATCACGGATACTGCAATCGTTGCCACTCCGGCCTTCTTTTTCCTGTTTTTCATCTGTTACACCTGTTTCTTTTGCAAAAAAGCACTGATATTGTTCTGTAGTGCATCAAAATCAATTGGTTTTGCATAATGACCATTCATACCGCATGCAATGGATTTTCTTTCGTCTTCCACAAATGCATCTGCAGACAATCCGAAGATTGGAATTGTCTTTGCATCCTCCCGATCAAGTTCCCGGATCTTCCGTGTTGCCGTACGGCCATCCATAACCGGCATCTGGATATCCATCAGGATCAGATCATAATAGTCTTTCCCGCACTCTTTAAAACGTTCCACGGCAATCTGACCATTTTCCGCGATTTCCACCCGGGCGCCCATGCTGCCCAGTATTTCTTCTGCTACCAGCGCATTGATTTCATTGTCTTCCGCAACCAGAATCTTTCTTCCAAAAAATACTGACTCACTGTCTGCGGTCTCATTCCAGATTTCTGCCGGCTTCTCCTCTTCTGTTATTTCCGTTTCTCCTGCAATCGGGAACTGCAAAAATACAGAGAAATCAGAGCCTTTCCCTAACGCAGTGTGAATGACAATGTCGCCACCCATTAATTTTACAAGCTGATCTGTGATTGCCATACCAAGGCCGGTTCCACCATATTGTTTCACCGTATCAGAATGCTCCTGCTCAAACGGACGGAAAATACGCTGAATATAATCCGGATCCATGCCGATACCGGTATCACGCACACTGATCATCATATCTACCATTCCATCATGAAGCATCATTTGCCGGAATGTGACTTTAATCTCACCTTCTGCTGTAAACTTCACAGCATTGGACAGGAAATTAATAATGATCTGATCCAGACGCAGTTCATCTCCCAGCACATAGTCTACTGTCACATCCTCAAATGCAACTTCATAAGAAATATTTCTTGCCTCCAGATTTTTGGCAAACATATCATACAAACGCTGTCTCATTTTTCTGAGACTAAACGGTTTATTTTCCAATTCAACTTTTCCGGCTTCAATACGGGACATATCCAGAATGTCATTGATCAAAGCCAGCAGATGTTCCGCCAGTTCCTCTGTCTTATTTAAATACTGCATGGATGCAGCCTGCTGGTCCATCTTTTCCTTTGCCAGATGTATCATACCCATAATACCGTTCATAGGTGTACGAATCTCATGGGACATCCGATATAAGAAACTGGTTTTAGACTGGCTTGCTTCTTCCGAAGCCTCCAGTCTGTTTTCATAGTCCTGCAATTTATTATGTAAATATGTTGTCTCATATACAGAGAAGACATCATACATGCCTTTCTCGCTGCGTCGCACTGTCAGTGCCATCCATTTGTCGTTATTCCATCTGACTGTTGTTGCCAGAGTATTCTGTCCATTCCATTCCTGATAGCTCTTCCAGATTCGTTTTCGATCTTCTGAATCTGCCATGTTCTGACCTATGTTATAGATATCTTCCTGCAGCATTTTCAGGTCCACTCCTGTCATCTTCGAAAAGCCAGCCGTTGCATAAACAGGAAACAGATCTTCTCTGCGCACCATCACACAGGCTTCATCTTTCCATTCACTGTATACGTTCAGGAACTCACGCTCCACACCGGACATAGATGATATTTCCCGATAATCTTTCTGTTTTGTTTTTCTTCCAATGGCAATGCCAAAGAGCAATAACGCTGCAGCTGCTTCTATACACGCAATGACTACCAGCCAGAAATGCTCTCCCAGCACAGTCAGCATGCCTACGATTCCTGTGATCAAAATCCGTGTCCTCCCGGTAAATTCGAATATACTTCTGGAATCTTCTAAACGAAGAGTTCTGAAATGATTGTTTCATATACAATAACTTGATTGTTTCGATAAAATTGCAGCCTGCAGCTTTCATTTGCTATCATAACTCAGACTACAAATCAATGCAGCATCAATCCGATATCTTTGATAATCAGATTTTTACCCCCCCCCGATAAACTTTATCAGGAATTTCTGCCTGGATATCTTTCAGACACTGCAATAAAATTGGGTTAAATACGCCGCATTCGCCGGCAAGGATCATTTCCAGTGTCTTTTCATATGTATAACTTGCCTTGTATACACGTTTGCTTACCAGTGCATCATACACATCCGCCAGAGAAACAACCTGTGCAGAAATCGGAATCTCTTCTCCAACCAATCCATCCGGATATCCGTTTCCATCATATCTCTCATGATGCCAGCGGCAGATTTCATAGGCAGTCTGCACCAGTGGTTCCTGCTGATATTCTTCCAGATTTTCCAGAATGGATGCTCCGATCAGCGTATGTGTTTTCATAATTCAAACTCTTCTTTGGTAAGCTTTCCTTTTTTATTTAAAATTTTATCATCAATTCCAATTTTGCCAATATCATGCAGGGATGATGCCATAACGATCAGGTCCTGCTTTACCCAGGAAATATTGTACTGATCTGTAATCTGGCGCAGCCGCTCGATCAACATCTTGACCAGTCCATTGACATGCGTCACATGCAGACCACTTTCTCCATTACGGAACTCAACAATCTGGCTCAGAATCGCCACCATAATCTTACGGCTTTCTTCCTTTGATTTTACCTGTTCCGTCAGAATGGTCGTCAGACGGCGCTGCTTTGCATACAATTTGATCGTGTTATTTACACGACGCTGTACAACCTTCACATCAAACGGTCGGCTGATATAGTCAGACACTCCCATATCATATGCATTTCGTATATAAAAATCCGAATGTTCACTGGAAATCATGATTACAGGAATCGACTCTATCCATTTTCTTCGGTTCATCTGTTCCAGTACATCAAAGCCGTTCATTCCAGACATAACAATATCAAGCAACACTAATGAAATATCCCGTCCATATTCTTCCAGCATTCGAATGCATTTTTAGCCACTTTCTGCTTCCAGTATATCAAAATCACTTTTCAGCATCTCATACAAAATGGCACGATTCATTTCCGAATCATCCACAATCAAAATACACTGTCGCTGATGTTTTCCAGACAACTGTTGCAGTTCTTCCTTCTCGCCCAGTCTGCCCCATTCTGTTACAATTGTATTCTTGGTCTGTTTGGCATCATACATCAGCTTATCTGCTTTTGGCATTACCTCTTCCACACACTGATTTTCAGCCATAACTGCGCCAATGCTGACAGACAGATACAGATTTTTACTTTCCAGAATCTGTACCAGGCGAATATGATACAGAATCTCATTTAATTTCTGTTCAAACATTTTCTGAGAAATATTCGGGATAACCAGTAAAAATTCATCTCCCCCGTAACGAATAAGGAAATCTGTTGTCCTTATTACATTCTTTATGGTCGCAACAACTGCCCGGAGCAATTTATCTCCAATCTCATGTCCATACAGATCATTACTGATTTTGAAATCATCCAGATCAATCATTGCAATACCTGCAGTAACTACTTTTTTCCGAATCCGATCTTCAAAATATCGTCTGTTGTAGGCCTGTGAGAGTGCATCCGTATACAGCATGTCATAAAACTCCGTCATATTGGCGTTTCCATTCTGATGTTTTGCCTTTCCAGGTACCATATCTGTGTTGACATGACGCATCAGCTCCAAAATGTACGGGGTTTCATCCACTTCTACATATTTCATGATGATTTCATATAATTCATCATCCATATACTCGAATTTTGTTTTCTGTCCTTTATCCTGAAATATTTGTCTGGCTATACACTCATCCTCAGGATTTTTCCGATCCAGGCAGGAACTACAATGGCAGGTTGTCTCAATTTCCCATTTCATCCCGTCGCTTTCCTTCTTCATTCCAAGATCCTGAGCGCTCAACAAACGAACGTCACCAAATAAGTGGCGAAATGATTCCATTTCCTGTTGTG